>CAZUAH010000045.1:0-44655 GCA_964617665.1 uncultured Pirellulaceae bacterium | reverse complement strand
AAATCCGAGCCGCTACTTCATGGCCACGCGCTCGCAGAGTGCGCCGCCGGATCCCAGCCTTCCCAGTGACCGATTGTAACCTTGACGTTCCGGTTCAGGAACTCAAGGCGTTGGACCACATCGCTTGTCCGAGCATCCAGTTCTTCGGAATCGGAGGCGGCGTCACGACGGCTATCCCCATCCAGGAAACTCTCCAGGGCCTTTCGGTACGCGGGGGTCAGGAATACGACTTCTGTGTTCTCGAATTGAACGCGAGGACGGAAATCCGTCAGAGTCTGCTCCTCGCCGCCGTCGACACGGTAATGTAGCGACGTTGGCACGATAAGGTAGTCCACATCCCTGTAGGTGTCGTCGTATGTTTCATCTGAATCCTGAAGGAAGTGACCTGCCATTTCGTCCAAGCTGTTCGGCCGAAAGAATGCCAGATAGAGAGCGTGAAGCTCTCGCTCCGAGGGATCTGTGACTTCGTCGACATCAACCGGTCGCACTGACTCGTGCCAACGACGGAAGAACGCGGCCAGCAGGTCATCAGATGACAAGCGATACGCTTCTTCCAGTTGCGCAGCAAGTGTTTCTGCCGCTGCGCTTGTGTCCCTGACGTCAACGCGTTCGGTCCCTTTTGACCGTGCACCTGCATTGGTCGCCGGCGCGTGCCGCTTCTCGCCGCAGCCAAGTGCGATGAACGCATTAGAAAGGACGACGATTGTCACGCCGAACGATTTCATTGAACGTTATCCGTCATCGCAAGTCGATAGAGTTTTGCCTCTCACCCTCCAGTCCATTGTACATTAGACGGCAACTCTCCTCATGGTAATCGTGAAACTGCCGGCAGGGTGCGTTCCTGATTCCCAGCTCAGCCGATGCTTCCGTTGGACGCCTCCTCAACCGGCATTTCCGAACGGACCGCTTGTTGATTCAGTCTGCGCTATTGTAGCCGGTTGTCCATTGGTTACACTGCTCGCAAGGGGTAGAGGCATGCTTGGGGGACGAGCGTTCCGTGTCCTGGGCCGAACCGTCTTGCCAGAGATCCTTTCCCTTTTCTTCTTTGGATGGATCGCCGGGACGGGCCTACTGATCACTTAAAGAGACATTTGAGGGCAATCATGACACACTCTACGGAACCGCGGCTCTCTGTTTGTGCAAGTTGGTGCGTTTTCGGCGCGACGTTGGTGCTCGGGTCTCTTGCGTTCTCGTGGGCACATTCGGCGGAATCGCGACCGAGCGACGCTTCGATCGCAACGGCTGCCCCCGTACCGTCGTCAGTCAGTACACCGTTGCGATTCAATCCGCGTCCGATTCCCCTCACGTTCGTTCCGTTGCCGGTGACCTGCGTGGACGTGTCACCGGATGGGAAGCTATTGGCGGTGGCCGCAGGTTTCTACAATACTTCCGGCGAACTGACGGTCTGGGATCTGACAAATCGCGACCGGCGATACTCGTCGAAACGACCGTTCGGGATCCGATCCGTCGCGTTTTCGCCGGACGGCAAACTGATTGCGACGGGCGACTTCGACAGCAAAGCACGCCTGCACGACGCTGCAACCGGCGAGGTAGTGGCGAAACTAGCCGGTCATTCCGGGGCCGTCAATTCTGTTGCCTTCTCGGCCGACGGCAAGCGGCTGGTTACGGGCAGCCTGGACAAGACCGTCAAGATCTGGGACGTCGCTTCCAGCAAAACGCTGGCAACCTTATTCGGTCACGAACGAGACGTGTACTCAGCAGCCATCTCGCCCGACGGCCGGACGATTGCCTCTGGCAGCCGCGACCAGACTGTGCGTTTGTGGGACAGTGAGTCTGGCGAGTTGCGCGAAACGTTGCTTGGCCATGGAAGCGTGGTCGAAATGGTGACCTTCTCGCCAGAGGGGAATATCGTGGCATCGGCCAGTTGGGATGCCACCGTGAAAACATGGGACGTTGCGACTGGCGAAGAGAAGCAGACGTTGGAGGAGGCGGCTGCCAGGGTCATCAGCATCGCCTTTTCGCCGAATGGGAGAGCCTTGGTCGGCGGCACCTCGGACGGCGATGTGCACATCTGGGACGCCGCCACCGGAGAAGAACAAACCGCGTTTCCTGTCGCTTCCGACGAAGGCCGCGGAGCCGATGTCCGCAGCGTGCGGTTCACTCCAGACGGCAAGACGCTGGTGACCGGCGCCTCCGATGCGGCGGCGCGGTTTTGGGACGTGGCCACCGAACGCGAAGTGTCCGTGTTCCGATTGGAGCCGGATGAGCGTGACGAGCCGAGTCTTATTCTGTCCATGGCGTATGCACCGGACGGACGCCTAATCGCATCGGCGCACGGCGACGCGACAGTACGCTTACGAGACGCCCGTTCGGGCAAACTCCTACATGTGTTGAGCGACCACGATGCCGAGGTTTCTTGCGTTGCGTTCTCGCCGGATAGCAGGTTATTGGCCACGGCGAGCCGCGACAAGACGATCAAATTGTCGGAGGTCGACTACCAGCCTGCCGCAAACGCACAACACGGAGACTCACGAATCAAGGTCACAAACCGCGCGACGCTGGAAGGTCACACCAGTTCGATCTTCTCGGTCGCGTTCTCGCTCGACGGCAAGCTGTTAGCATCCGGAAGCCACGACCGGACCGCACGGTTGTGGAACGTGTCGGACGGCGAGCTGCGAGCCAATCTCGAAGGCCACGGCGCGGCGGTACGCGCCGTGGCGTTTTCACCGAACGGCCAGTTGTTGGCGACCGGCGACAGCGACGGAAGCGTGACGCTTTGGGACGTATCAGGCGGCAAAGCCACTGCCTCATTCAAGGATCACGCCAAGGCGATAACGGCGGTAGCCTTCTCGCTGGACGGCGCCACCCTGGCAACTGCCAGTCAAGACAACACGATCAAACTATGGGAGGTCCCTCCGAAGCAAGCGGACGGGATTTCTCCACGCGCAACGATGGATGAACACTCGGCTGCTGTTTGGAGTCTGGCGTTCGCGCCACAGGGCCAGATACTGGCCAGTGCCGGACTGGACAAGGTCGTTCGACTGTGGGACGCGCAGGACGGTCGTCGGCTGGCAGCGCTTAGTACGTACGACCAGGCGGTGACAGCGATCGCTTTCGAGCCGAATGCCAGTTCGCTGATCGGAGGAACCTTCGAGGGAGACATCGGAAGGTGGCAGGCCAAGGAACCGCTTACGGTGATCGCCGAACCTCTGGCGACGTTCGCAGAAACGGCCAACGGCGTGTTGACCGCCGCTGTCTCGCCCGACGGCCAACTGCTGGCGTCCGCGGGAAAGGGCAAGGCAGTCACGCTTCGCAGCGTCCAAACCCGAGAAATCGCACGCAAACTCGAAGGTCAGAGTGGCGCCATCGCCAACATCACATTCTCGCCTGACGGTGAGATTCTGGCCGCGGCGATGTACGGCGGCGGCATCCAGCTTTGGAATGTGAAGACCGGCCAGAAACACAGATACTTGAAAGGGCACACCAAGGCCACGCGCCGCGTGAAGTTTTCGCCTGATGGCAAGCGGCTCGCCTCGGCTAGCGAGGACAAAACGGCCAAGCTCTGGGACATCGCCACTCGCAGAGTGATTTTCACTACGCCGGAACAGGCGATGCAGCTGACTGATGTGGCGTTCTCACCGGACGGCACCCAAATAGTGACGTCGACCGGCTACTGGCAAGAGTGGCGATCGCCGGGCGAGTTGAGGTTATGGGACGCAGAGACGGGAGACGAGTTGGCATTTGTTGGCGCGCATGACTTGGAGATCAAAGGCGTGCTGTTCGATCGCAGCGGCAAACGTGTACTGTCCTACGGACCGCAGGGAGTCAAAATCTGGGATATCGCCGCGCGCAAACAACTAACCAATATCGTCGGGCGTACGACCGTCATTTCCGCTGTGTTGCTGCCGGATGGGAATCACCTGGCGACCGGGCACAACGACGGCCGTATCGTTCTCTGGAATCTGGAAACGAGCGAACCGGTGCGCGAGTGTGCAGGCCACGGTGACATGGTCTTCTGGTTGTCCTGCTCGGCGGACGGATCGCTGTTGGCCAGTGTCGCCAGGGACGGAGCCGTCAAGCTTTGGCCCGTGAAACTCGCCACGGATCGCGATGCGACTCCGAGGGTTGCTGGTAGCGACGAACCGTAAAGTGGGCTCCCTCCCTCTATCGTCTCACAGCGGTTCTCTCTTGCGCTCCTGGTTCAACTCCGGCTGTACCTTTCGGCGTTTGTACGTCACGCTGTAAGTCACTCGTCGCTTCTCGCCAGGTTCGAGGTCAAGGAAGTACTTCACGTGGTTCTGGTCCACGCGTTCGACCCGGCCGTCGACTTCGTGAAAATCGACATAGGCACCTGCTTCGTTGCTGTTCCAGTCCGCCGGTTGTCCGTCACTGCCCCACAGAACCACGTTGGCGTCGAACTTGCGTTCGACCTCCGTCTTGGCAAGAGACTGTTTTCCGGAAACGATTTCCTCTTCGTAGTAGAATGTCTCGTCGTAGTCCACCAAGTCGTAGTACATCACAAAGTCGTCGTCGATGCGACGTTTGTACTGTCGCGTAACGACGTTGGTGATCTGCTGGTCCTTCAACCGTCGCGTCATGGTGATATCGGGATCGAGGCCGACGTTCACTTCCACTCGGTCGCCGATAGGCACGTACTTGGTGGAGGTGCCTCCGACATAGGCCAAGTCCTTGTTCTGGTATTCCGAGTAAAGCCGGACCATCCCATCGGGAAGAGGCGATAGGCCAAGATTCTCCATGGCTGGAAGGTCCTTTTCGTTGTCGTCCTCGTCCGTCAGTTTCTGATTCTTGAACCTATAGTACTTGGTGAACTGTGCACCGCCGTCGCGGTCGGTCAGCTTGTAGAAGCACTCCAGCGGCACATCCGCGACCTGCATGGACACCAGCCGTTTCGGCTGTTTGTCTTGGATGTCCTCGCGTCCTTCGATCGCAAAAAGAAAATACTCGGACAGCCCCTGTTTGACGACTCGCTTGGGACGCCTCGCGCCGCCTTCTTCGTCACCCGCATACTCATCGTAATTGGCCGCAAATCGGTCGAATTGCTCCTGCATTGCCGCGCGTTCGTTTTGTGGGGCATAACGCCAGCCACCCTGCTGTTTTTCGCCGTCCGCAGGAGCAGGGCGAGTTGCCAGATCCGCGATCTTTTCGACCAGGTTGATTGTGCCCACCACCAGACGAACTTGCGCGTTGTCGTACAACTCGCCCGATTCGTTGAAAACGCGCACGTAGCCGGTCAAAGCCAGCGTTGTTTCGTCTTGGTTCGCGATTCCGACATAGTTGGCTTTCCAGGTAATGCCGCTGGTGAAATAGCGGATCTCGACGGGTATTTTGCCGGCCATTCGGCTGCGGATGTTCCATTGCAGTGCGTCGTTGCGGCCGCTTGGGAAAGTGGTGTCGATCAGATCCACCTTGTCCACATGATCCAGGATGCGGAAATCGATGCTGGTCGGATCAATCAGTGTGTTCGCCCAAGAGAACTGAATGCGGTTTACACCGGGTTTGACCGTCAGCAACCGATGCTCGCGGACCATCGTGATGTCTTCCGAGTTGTAGATGGTCAGTTGAACGCCATCACGCGTCGGAATGGTCACCAAATCGACATCGGCCTGCGATGGCACCGCCAACGTACCCACCATCACGGCCAGCGAAACCCCAATTTCGACTCTCATTGTCCGCCTCTCTCCCGTTGGTCATTGGTCATTCAGGCTCACAGCCGCTCTCGCTTTCGCTCTTGATTCAGCTCCGGTTGCACCTTGCGACGTTTGTACGTCACCGAGTACGTAACGAAACGCTTCTCGCCCGGTTTCATGTCCAGGAAGTACTTCGCGTGATTCTGATCCACACGTTCCTTGCGACCGGCGATGTTATGCAAGTCCACATAGGCCCCTGGTTCGTCGGATTCCCAGCCCGCGGGCGGGGCATCCTCGGACCACAGAATCACGTTGGCATCGAATCGCCGCTCAAGCTCGACCTTCACATCTACGGGCTTGCCCGACACGATCTCTTCCTCGTAGTAGAAGGTCTCGTCGTAGTCGACCAGGTCGTAGTACATGACGAACTCGTCGTCGATTCGGCGTTTGTATTGTCGCGTGACAACGTTTGTGATCTTCTGGTCTTTCAGACGCCGTGCGATCGTGATGTCGCTGTCGGCGCCGACGTTCACCTCGACACGTTCACCGATCGGAACGTACTTGGTCGAGGTGCCGCCCACATACGCGAGGTCTTTGTTCGCGTATTCTGAATACAACCGAACCATCCCATCGGGCAACGGCGAGACGCCCAGGTTCTCCATGTCGGCCAAGTCCTTCTCGTCGCCTTGATCGTCCAGCAGTTTGACATTTTTGAAGCGGTAGAACTTCGTGAACTGCTGGCCTCCGTCTCGATCAGTCAGCTTGTAGATGCACTCCAGTGGCACATCAGTGACTTTCATCGACACGAGTCGTTTCGGTTCCTTGTCCTGGATGTCCTCGCGGCCTTCGATCGTGAACAAAAAGTACTCGGACAGGCCCTCCTTCTTAACGTCCTTGCGGCTGTCTACCACGAGTCCGCCCATCAGGCCGCCATCCGTTTGGAAACTCTCGTACTTCTGCGCCAAATCCCGCAACGCTTGTCCTTTGCGAACCAAGCCGGACGTCGGTGCGGTGGTCACCTCCGTTCCGGGAGCCGGCCGCGTTGCCAGATCGGCGATCTTCTCGACAAGATTGATCGTACCCACGACCAGTCGTACTTGCGCCTTATCGTACAATTCGCCCGAGTTGTTGTGGACGCGTACGTAGCCAGTCAAACCGAGTCTCGTCTCGTTCGCATTCGCGATGCCGACGTAGTCGGCTTTCCAAGTGATGCCGCTCGTGAAATAGCGGATTTCAACAGGAATCTTGCCAGCCATTTGGCTCTGGATATTCCATTGCAGAGCGTCGTTGCGGCCGCTTGGAAAGGTGGTGTCGATCAAATCCACTTTGTCCACGTGGTCCAGGATGCGGAAGTCGATGCTCGTAGGGTCGATTAGAGTGTTCGCCCAGGAGAACTGGATGCGGTTGACGCCTGGTTTGGCCGTCAGCAGGCGATGCTCGCGGACCATGGTGATATCGTCAGAATTGTAGATGGTCAGTTGTGTGCTCTCGCGCCGAGGGATCGTCACCAAGTCGACATCAGCCAGCGCGAGCTGACTAATAGCGATCACTGTCACCAAAGCAAAGCTGCTGCATCTCATGGCTTGGCTCCATGGCCGCTCGGTAGATTCTGATTTATTGCGTCTGGACGCCGTGGGCGGAAAGGCGTTCTTTTCTACAATAGTTGGTCTAATCTCGATGTTACAGAGCCTGCTGGCCCCACCATAAGGGTATCGCGCACGTTAAGCGCAGCCTCCAGCGGCTCCTCTGCGGTAATGGTAAGACGAGTTAGAGGCCCCAAGCGTTTTTTCGGATTGAGCCATCGCTGTGGGTGCAGGAGTGAGCAGACGCATGAATCGAGCGGGCGAAGACTCGGATCATCACCAAATGGTGGCGATGATCTAAGTTCCGAGAGGCTCAGAAAGGGGTAGCTTATGTCGTGTCGCTCAAGACTGGCACATTTGTGCCTAAGGCCCACTTCTGGGATACTCGTCTCCAAGATATCCGCGTTCCCGATGCCTCGTGGCGTGAGAAGCAGAAGAAAGGTATCAAGGACATCGGAGACAAGCACCTGACATCAAAGAATCTACAGCACACGAATAGGAGAATGCGATGACAAAGATCCTTTCCATCCTGGCCTGCTGCCTGACTGCGGCAATGGTAGCGCAGAGTGATACGACGGCAGCACAGGGCGAAGAAGTACGCCCCAACATCCTGTGGCTGACCAGCGAAGATAACGGTATCTCGTGGGTCGGTTGTTACGGCGGAACGAACTGCAAAACACCGAACATCGACAAACTTGCTGAAGAGGGTTTTCGATATACCCATTGCTTTGACAACGCCGCTGTCTGCGCCCCTACGCGATCCACGTGGATTACGGGCATGTACGCGATTTCGAACGGAACACATCCGATGCGCAGTCGTAACAACATTCCGCATGACGTGATCAAGTACTATCCCGACTTGCTAAGGGAAGCGGGATACCACACGTCGAACTCCATCAAGACCGACTACAACATCGGCGGGCGATCGGATCGGGACTGTTGGGACGTCATGGACCGGAAAGTCCGCTACGGCTGGCGCGAGCGAAAACCGGGGCAGCCATTCTTTGCTGTGGTCAACTCGACAAGCAGTCACGAAAGCCGTGCGCACGGGGATGTGGAAAACACGCGGAACGACCCCAGCAAGATGAAGCTGCACTCCTATCATCCAGACCTTCCCGTCATCCGGAAGAACTATGCCAAGTACGCGGATGCCGTAGAGAATATGGACAACGACATCAAACAAGCCTTGGACGCTCTGAAGGAAGACGGCCTGTACGAGGACACGATCATCATCTACTGCTCGGACCACGGCGGCGTGATGCCGCGCAGCAAGCGGTTCCTGTATTCCAGCGGTACGCATTGCCCCTTGATCGTCCGTATGCCCGAGAAGTACAAGCATCTTTGGCCGGCCGAAAAGCCAGGCACGACCGTTGACCGAATCGTGAGTTTTGTAGATATGCCGAAGACCTGGCTGAGCCTTGCCGGCGCCAAGATCCCCGACACGTTCCAGGGTACCGTCTTCCTGGGCAAAGGGATGGAACCCGACCCGGAATACCACCTAAGCTTCCGAGAGCGTGCCGACGAACGTTGCGATTCGGTGCGCATGTTTCGCGACAAGCAGTATGCCTACTACAAGAACTACATGCCCTACGTACCGGCCGGACAATACCTGTCATATCTTTGGCGCGCCGCGGCCGCTCCCGCATGGGAGAAGCACCACAAAGAAGGCAAGACGAACGATGTCACCGGGAGGTTCTTCCGACCGCGGGTTTCCGATGAGTTCTACGATACTGTCAAGGACTTCGACAACGTCCACAATCTGATCGACGATCCTAAACATCATAAGAAGATCGCCGAGATGAAGCAGGCCATGCGAAAGAAGCAATTGGAGCTTTACGATTCAGGCCTGCTGCCGGAATCCATGCGGGTGCGGCGAGCCCAGCAGCACGACATGACCATCTACGAAATGGTCCGCGATCCAAAGCTCTATCCCCTCGAATCGTATCTCGATGCCGCCGACATGGCTCTGGAACGTGACGCCAAGGACCTGCCGGCCTTGACCAAGGCAATGTCCGATCCGGACTGCGGTATCCGTTACTGGGCGGTTGTGGGACTTCACCTGCTTGAAGAAGACGCGGCCTCAGCGGCTGAGAGGCTTGAGGAAGCCCTGGACGACGAGTCGGATGAAGTGAAGATCATGGCGGCATGGACGCTAGTCAAACTTGGCCAGTGTGAAGCGGGGTTAGGGACTCTCCGCGACCTCCTGAACAACGGAACGACTGCCGAGCGTTTGCTCCTGAACGTGCTGGACTGGATGGACGAACCCGCAGTGCCTTTGGTTGCGGACTACCTGGAGTCCAATCCGAAGAAAGCAAAGAACATCCTGGCCAAGATAGCGCAGGATCATGGAATTGAGATTCCAAAGTGAGCGATAGAGCCTGGCGTGCGGCAAAGACGGACGGCTCGTTCCAGGGTGTCCGCTAAGCAACACATTACGCCTAATCTGCAAACGCTTCTTGCACGTTCCGCAGGTTGAGCCGCATGACTGTCAGGAAATCCCCATCCTCGGGCACGTTACCGCACGGGTCAAAGACAACGCTCTCGATTCCCATCTCACGGAGACGAGTCGCGGTCTCTTGCCTGGGTTCGCCTTCCCAAACCATGCACTTGGCTTCGTGCGACTTCAGTAGTCCGGTCAGCTCGGTCCACTGTTCGTCAGTCGGCATCTCATCAGGCTCCCAATGCACGCTTTGCCCATTCAGGCTGTAGCGGCGCTCGAAATACTGATAGAGCGGATGGGAAAAAACCAACGGCATATCTCCTTCGTCTGCCATGACCTTCTTGATCGCTGCATCCAGATCCAACAGATCCTTCTCGAGCCCGGCAAAACCCGCATCGAACTGCTCTTTGTGTTCGGGCCATCGGGCGGCAAATACGTCGGCAATGGCTCGGGCCTGTTCGATCGCCAACTGTGGGTCCAGCCACGTGGTGAAAGCCGTCCCGCCGTGCACGTGTTCGCCGCCCGGGCCGTGGCTGTGAGTTGTTGTCTCCTCAAGTGGAATGAACCGCTCGCGGAATCCCGATGACGTGTCAGCGATCTTGAACCTGGAAAGCGAAGCCATCGAGATCCATTTGGCATAGTCGGCACCGTTCAGCAGGATCAAATCGGCTTCTTGGATCTGGCTGATCTCTTCCGCTGCAGGCTTCCAGAAGGCAGGGTCAACGTCCGGCGGTGCCGGAAAGTCGACTGCCACGCGATCGCCACCGATCCGCTCGGCAAAGTACTTGAGAGGGTAATTGACGACACAAATCTTGATGACCTCCGCTCCCGTTGCGTCGCTGACCGTGTCTTGCTGATCTGTCGAACGTGAACATCCGGCCGAACAGAGCGCAGCCAAGACACCGATCAGCGTCATTCGAAAGAGCCTACGCATTGGGAATAGTCCTTTTCTTGCAACGGGCTATGTCATTTGAACGAGCAATCGAGTCGCGGATGTGGCGACCCACATGGTTGCTATTGACAACAATCCTGCGGACGCTGCACCTGCGACGATTACACCGAGCACCTCGGCGGCGATCAGCGATGCGATCCGCATATGCGATCCGCCGATTTTGATAATGGTCTCCATCTCACGACGCCGCAGTTGCAGCGAGAGCATGAACACCAGTGTCATGGTGGCCAGAGTGGCTACGCCAACAACGGCCACGGCAATCATGATGTAGCGACGGACGGTCAAGATTGTCTTCAGCAATTCGTCCATCACATTCGCGGGCGGGACAATCTGTACCAATTCGTCGTCGCCAAGATAGCGTCCCTGAAGCAGCGTCCCCGACCGCTCGTCGCGTGGGACGACGATCACCGAGGTTATGGGGAACTCGTTCGGGTCGCCATGAAAATGAAACGACGCGGCGTTTTCCGGGGTGATTTGGTTGTATTGCATGACCGACGCGTTGGCGATGATCTCGTTGCCTTCTTTGCGAAGCACGCCGGTTTCCGCTCCTGGTTTGCTAAGATCCTGATGACCGTGCGCGAGGCCTTCGATCACCCACGCAGTCTTGATGTCCACAAACACGGCGCGATCGTCGGGTGTGCCGCTGGGTTCCAGTACGCCCACTACTTTCATCTTCAACGGGTAGACGCCCGCTATGTCGAACACGCTTTCGGGCGTGGACATGACCGAATCGCCCACCTTGACTCCCGCTGCCCGTGCGGCTCGAGCACCCAGAACACACTCGCCTAACATGGCGATCTGTCGCCCACTTTCTATCTCTAATCCGCGAACATCGAAGTAGTCGAGCGAAGTCCCGACGATCGGACTGTCGCGAGTCTGGAAACGAGTGTACAGCGGAATGCCGTGGGCCAAGCCCGATTGGTTGACTCGGGTTACCTCGGCGTATCGCATTTGCGGTGGAACGTCCGATTCGAAGTACAACGAACTGAGCACCAACTCCAACGGACTGCCTTTCGCGCCTATCAAGAGCGGCGTAGCCTCGGCACGCGCCGTCAATTCCCTGGCGCTATGGCTGACCAGGATATTCAACCCAACTGGCAGATAGACGATCATCGTGATCGATGCAACCAGGATGACGGTCCTGAATCGGTGATACGCGAGGTAGCGCCAAGCGAGGCAAAGTACGTCGGTCATGATTGGCCCTCGCTTCGATGATGGAAACGTCTGAAGTCGACCGTCTCGTCGAATCGAGGCAGTAATTCGTGATCGTGGGTGACCGTCAGCAAGGTTGTTTGATTCCGGCGGACATAATCGAACAGAATGTCCAGCACGTGTTCCTTGTTGGCCGGATCAAGGTTTCCAGTCGGCTCGTCACACAATAACAACGGTGGTTCCAACAACAGCGCTCGGCAAAGTGCGACTCGCTGCCGTTCGCCTTGAGAGAGCTTGCGGACATAGCGGCGAAGCTTGTCTTCGATTCCGACCTCGCGGGCCAGCTCAACTGCGCGATCGCGGTGTTCTTGTCGAAGTTGGACAGCCCGCGTAATCCGGCACGGCAGGAGGATATTGTCCAACACGTTCAAGTGTTCCAGCAACTCGAACTCCTGAAACACCAGCCCCACACAACGAACGCGGAAATCGCGTCGAGCGGACTCGCCGAGCTCTGACACAACAACTTCGTTGGTGCACACGCGTCCGGCTGACGGAACCAGGATACCGGCAATCAAGTTCAGCAGTGTCGTTTTCCCGCTACCGCTCGGGCCGATCACAGCAACCGTCGAGCCGCTCCGCACGGAAAACTCGGGCACGCACAACCGGAAGTCGCTCTGGCGGTATTCGAATTCAAGGTCCGCGATGTCAATCATCCTGCCTACAACTCGCGTTCTTGCTCGGCCACTTCGATGCTTCGTATCTTCCACGCGTCGTCGATGGGAGCGATGGTCACCTCTGCATCATACCGGTTCCGGCGGTAGTGCGTGTGGCCGAAGTGGCTCACACTGCCGCCGACGGTCCACGCAGCTTCGAGGGTCAATCCGCCTTGGGCATCCGTTCGGACGCTGTGCACTTCCAGAATTTCAACCTCGTCCACTTTGGCTCGAGCGCCGCCACGGTCCTCCAATTCAAGAGATTTTCGGTTTTCGAGATACACCTTGGTTAACTGGTCGCCGGTTACGCTCGCCGCCAAACGCTCGTAGATCGCATCCTCGTCGCGAAGGTCGAAAGAACGATACACATTGGTCAGCAAGTCATCAAGGATGGATGCGGCCTGTTCCGTGCTCGGCTTCCACGCCTGGCCGATCGGCACGTTGACTGGCGTTCGAGCGAATGGATAAAGTACGACGGCTGCGGCCAAGCCAACGCACATGGAACCATCGGCCAGCGGTCTGTTTCCGCGACGGGAAAACAGAACGTACGCGAGAGCGACAAGCCCGGCCAAAACGATGGAGAAGATCGGGAAAGTGGGCTTCACAAATGCGACTTGTCTGACTTCCGGCACTTTGTAGCCAGCCAACCGATTCTCCCAGCGGACTTGTGGGGTCTCTGCCGTGACGTATTGCTGGCTGCCGCCGAACGGATCCGTGGTAGTTGCCGGAACCCGCGGCAAGTCGTCGGAGAACACGTCCCAATCGACCGTCACACTTTCAGCCAGATCCGTCGTCTCATACACGAAAACGATACCCAACACGGCAGTACTCAGCGGCTCCGCCCTTGGCGTCGGCCGAGTGAACACTCCGTTGATGGCCATTTTGACGAAGTCAGTTCGAGTGATGATGGGCTCGGCCGCCTGCCCGTCGACTTGCACGCGAACGGATTCCAACAACTTCTGCGTCGTACGGTCTTTCCAGGCCTGTTGATCGTCGATCGGAATGGCGTAGGCGGCAGTCAGGCCGGCGTCGAGCCAGTTGTTTGCCACTTGGCCGCTGACCAGAACCTCGTGTCGCACCTCGAACGGTTCCACGGTCAGGTAGCTCATCACGGGATCGGTCATTCGACGCGCGGGACGTGGACGAGCACTGGTCTTCTGCGAGGCACTGTTCTCAAGTCCCGGTAATTCGTATTGAGCAAGCTGGTTGTCGCGAGCGTGTGGAAGTGCCAACGAGATCCCGTCACCAAACAGTCCAACGAATAGGACAGCCGCGGCGAGGCTACCGACGGAAAATGCGCAAGCCAACCCGAAGCGAGAGCGAGGGGAACGTACTTGTTTCTGTCCCTCGCTCGCGCTTCGGGCTGCTGTGTGCCCTACGACAAACCGAAACGCCACCGCATACAGAACGCACGCCATGACAGCATGGAGTGCATCCACACCGAGATTGAAAGCGAATAAGGCTGGCAGCAGGTGCGTTTCACTGACGCCGGATTCACGCAGAACACCCACATAGCCGACCCCATGGAGTATGCCGAGGATCAGTACGACTAGAGAGAATCGCCCCGATGCCTCGCCCTGCAGCCAAGCCGCACGCGCCGCCAGCAGCGCGGCCACAACAAGACACAACTCGACAATCGTCAGAGGCACACCTGGCAGCCCCAGATCGACCAGGGCTAGGGAAACGCCGTGTCCAGCGGCAAACAGCAGAGCCAATCGCAACAGGCTCCAGCCCTTGGCGATCAGGCAGATGCTCAACAAGAAAACCCAGTGAGCCCAACTCGATGCGGTGTGCGTCAGGCCCGTGAGGAGATTCCGCCGCAACACGTCGGTCGTCCCCTCCTGGACTGGTTTCAACAAGCGGATCGGCACGTAGATGCCTTCGATCTCTCGAAGGAACAGATTCTGGTGGATCGATCGGTCGGCCCATTGCGCTGTTAGAGAAACACCGATACGGTTCCAAGGCAGTAGAATCTGGTCATCCGCATCGAGCGGCCGCTCGGTCGTTCGAAATCGATATCGGACGATTAGATAGCCAGCTTGACGATCTCGCTCGGGTTGGCCAACAAGTTGAAACCGATCGGGGAGAATCGGGTGTCCATACGCCGAGGCTAGGCGAGGTGTCGAGTCCACCTCCAGCAGATACTCCCCCGGATGTTCTTCGATCAGCCTCGCCTTGTCGATCCCAACGTCATCCGCGAAGCAGACAACCGAAGAGAGCAACCACAAAGGCACGAAGAACACAAAGAAAGAAGTCCTTTGTGCCCTTCGTGTCTTCGTGGTTCCAGTGACTGCATCCATTATTCTTTGGTGAGCACGACGCAATATCGCATTTTCATGTCTTCGATCTTCTTCGTCTGGACTGCACGCCGTCGGTTGAACATCCAGTCCTGGCGCAGATTGTCTTCCATTTGATCGAACGTTGGTGCCGGCAACTGGTACCGCTCTGTGACACGCAGGAAATGGACGCCTCGCACCGATTCCTGTGGGCCTGCCCATTCCTTTGGCGTCAGTCCGAGTACCTGATCGGCAAAGTCGCCTCCAAATACGGGCAACATTTCCTGCCGAGTCATCTTGCGCATCGTGTACCCCGCCCAGGATCGTTCACCCATCTTGCGAAAGTCGGCGTCGCCTTTGAGCTGTCCAAGCAGCGCATCACTGTCCGCCGGCTCGTTGCCGAATGAGAAAAACACCTGATCGAATGTGACTGCCTCGCTCGCCGCGTACTGGTCCGCGTTTTCCCGGAAATACGCCTGCAGTTCGGCTCGCGTCGGTTCCGGCACTTGCTCGTCCAACGTGGACCGCATCACCGTCAGCAGTCGCTTGCGCACCCTGGAGTCCTTCTTCTCCAGCCCGCGACGCATTGCCTCGCGCAGCAACACTTCGTCTTCGATATGGCTGTCGATCATGACCTTCCGTTCCTCATCCGTGACAGCTCTGCCGCGCATGGTCTCTGCAGAATCTACCAAGGTCTGTATGGTCTGCGGTGTGATCTCAATCACCTCGACGGGTGTCGGCTTGCCGAATCCGTAGGCCACGAACAACAGCCCGCCGATCAATGCGAACGGAATCAGCGGCTCGCGGTGAAGGGCATTCCAGAATCTACCGATCATGGATGTCGGTTTTCGAGCTTCGCTCATGATGATCACCTGTTGCTCACACGGATCGATCGTGTTCCCTTGACGGGTACGGAAACAATGTGCGCTCTTCGTGATGTGAAGGAGCGCAGGATGGGTATGCCCGGAGTCTGGCACCATCCTATCAGATTCCGCACAGAATGCTCGTTCATGACGCATATCAAGAGAATCGAGTCACGGTGGACCTCGGATGCAGCGTCCCGGAATTCGGTTGTAGGTGCTGCCGACCTTCAGTTCTGATAATGTGACTTCTGGCTTCTCATTGGCCAAAGACGGGCCGAATGGGCGACGGGGTCATGAACCACAAAGGCACCAAGAACACCAAGGCTTCTTAATGCTCTTGGTGCCTTTGTGGTTGATTGTCAGTAGGCGCGCATGGATACCCGGTCAAGAATCGAAGCCGTCAAAGGGTGACGCTCGCTCACGCTCAGTCCGGTTGAGAACTCTCAGCGTGAATCCAATAGACTGTTGGTAAGTCGCCCAACCTTGAATGTCAATCCTCTGACACACGCTGCCGGAAATTTGACAGCGTTGTTCGCCCATCCTATAAACATCGTTGCGAGTCAAAATGAGTAACGGCTGAACCAAAAACGGGAGCATACGAAAATGAAAAGCATTCTTGTCACGATCGGCATCATCGCTTCTGTCCTGCCAATGCATGTTCTGAGGGCGGCGGACCAGGAAAAGCCGACCTCAGAACCGATCCTCTGCCGCGGCAACTACCATTCGGAAGAGGATGCCGTCAAACAACTTGCTCGCATGGCCGCCACCTATTCGAATCTCGATGAGTGGAAAGCGCGGGCGGCGAAGATCCGCAAACAGATCCTCGTTGGCGGGAAGCTCGACCCGTTACCCGAGCGAACGCCGCTCAACCCCGTGATCCACAAGAAGCGAAGTTACGATGGATATACCGTCGAGTCGGCAGCGTTCGAGGCGCGTCCGGGCTATTTCGTCTACGGAAACCTCTACCGCCCCATGGGCAAGAAGGCACCGCATCCCGGCATCCTCTGCCCACACGGCCACGCGCGCGGTCCGGAGGGCGGGCGATTACGGCCGGACCAGCAACACCGTTGTGCCACGCTCGCTCGCATGGGTGCCGTCGTATTCTCCTACGACATGATCGGATTCGGCGACTCCGAACAGCTCGGCTGGAGCCACAAACACAAGCAGGCACTAACCCTGCAAACGTGGAGCAGCATTCGCGCGATCGACTTTCTCCAATCGCTTCCGGATGTCGACGATGAGCGCATCGGCGTCACTGGATGCTCGGGCGGCGGTACGCAGACGTTTCTGCTGACTGCGGTGGACGATCGCGTCAGCGTCGCCGTACCGGTGGTCATGGTTTCCGCGCACTTCTTTGGCGGATGTCACTGCGAAAGCGGCATGCCCATCCACAAGACGGCCGAGTTGGAGACTAATAATGCGGAGTTCGCCGCGCTGGCCGCGCCGCGTCCGTTGTTGCTCGTTTCCGTCGGAGGCGATTGGACGAAGAACAATCCGAAAGTCGAATTTCCGTACGTTCAGAATGTCTATCGGCTGTTCGGCGCCGAGGCCAACGTGGAAAACGCGCACTTCCAGGAGGAAGGTCACGGCTACCAACTCTCGAAACGCCAAGCGATGTATCCGTTCATGCTCAAGCACCTGGGCCTTGATTCCAAAGGCGTCCTCGACCCGACTACTGGCGTTTTCGACGAGAGCAAGACCGTTCTCGAAAAGCCCGACCAGATGCGGGTCTTCGACCAAACAAACCCACTACCAGAGCACGCGCTCAAGCCCGGATCGCCAGTGGCGTTTTGACATTGTCAGTTACGATTCGAGGAGCCAACCATGCAACGTTGTTTCATCCTCTCGGTGTTTGTTGCCCTGATTTTCGTCTCCAACGCGGGCGCTCAAGACCAGGAAGCCACTGCCCGCAAGGAGGGCGTCGCATTCGTCAAAGAGCAATTCGCCGCGAAAGTCGTGCCCAAGGCGATGCGAGCCGAATTGAAAGAAGCCATTCGCGCACACCTTGCAGATGGCGGGCCGGCGCCACTGGGCGGGCAACTGATTCGCAATGACAGCGGACTGGCGTTGTCGCTAATCAAGGAACGGACTCGAGAAGAGAAGCGTGAACATGCGAGAGCCCTGGCCGGTTTGCGCAACCTGAAGACCGGCCGCGCGACAGACGCCAAGTTCATGGTTGCATATGCCGAGAAGATGCTCGCACAGGTCAAAGAGAGTCACGAGTCGCCTCCTGCCTCTTCTCGCTTCGAGGAATCCAACCAACGGAGCCGCGACATGCTGACCAAGTCCGTTGGCTCAGCTTCCAGGATGCTGGGAATGATGTCACGGATGCCGAGTGCGAATGTCGCAAGTCTGGCTGGCCTTTACGAGTCGGGGGTGTTGGGGACGAAGCATCGCACTTATGCCATCCTGCCCTCGCGTCGTTTGACGTTGAGAACGGATTGTTGCGGTGTGCTGTTGGTGAAATTCGAAGTCTTCGATCCGACCGAGCAGGAATTGAATGACCTGAGGAAGGCGACAACCGGCGCCCTGGTCATCCTCGAAGTCGTTGGAGCCCACGGACGTGTGCGAGTTGACGACGAGGGGCTGGTCGAGCTGTGTCAAGGAAAGCTGAGCGACCTCTTTCCCGCAGGCGACTGAGGTGGGCCCCAAGAACGGTTTCTATTGACCGCCCTCTCCGCTTATGTGACGCGACGCGTCAACCTTGGCCAAGGAGCTTCTTGATGCCATGGCGTATCTCCTCGGTACGAGTGGATACACGTTCGGGCGGCATTTCTTCATAGATACTCGGCATCCAGTCAAAGCTGCGACGAACAAGTTCGCAGAACTGTCTTGCCGTTAGGCGCTCGCCGTCGTTCAGCCCCAGCACTTTGAACCAGCGTTGGTCGATCAATAGATTCCACGCCTGCTTTGATCGTGGAGCTTGCGGCCGAAACGACGTGTCGATGGTATCGTCGCAGACTCCGTCGATGTTGTGGATACACGGTCTGCAGATATCGTCGGCACCGAGTTCCATTTGCAGCATCACGTCGCGATCGGCGAGGATTCTCGCCGCCACGCCATGAATATCATGCCCGTACGGATGGGGTGTGAACTCGTTCAGTTCGTCGCCGAGTGCACGCAAGATGTCGACGTAATGATGTGGCTTGATGATGATCATATCAGGTACGTCAGGCCTACTTGACATGATGGATTGTACACGTTCAACGTTCTCGGAAAAGCCACGCTCCTTTTCAAGCAGAATCCGCCGAGTTGCGCACACGGCGTGACGGGAAGCGTTACGATGATCAGGAGTTTCTGACTCAGAATGTCAAGATCCCTGTCGCAAAAGGAGATTCGTCATGTTGCACAGCGAGACCCGGCGTTGGGTGGCTGTTGGTCTTTTCATTGCGATTTCGTGCCTCGTGACGGCGGGCGCGAACCGAGCGGTTGGCGCCGAGGCCGATCGACGCGCAAAACAGATTCTCAGCCGCCTTGGGTTGGATCGAGGAGTGTGTGTGCTGCTCGATGAATCGCCGGCCGAGATGGCGGTTGCATTGGCTCGGCAAAGCAAACTGATTGTCTATGTCCAGCTTCCCGTTGATGAGGCAGTTGATGCTGTCCGGCGACAGATTGATCGTGCCGGTTTGCTGGGCACGCGGGTATTTGTCGAGAAAGGAAGCTGGACTCACATCCATCTAGCGGACAACCTGGCCGACGCCGTGGTGGTAACGCCCGCCGTCGTTTCGGCGGTCGAATCGCACCGCAATGAACTGATTCGCGTGGTCAATCCCTTGGGCCAAGTGCTGATGGGCGACGAGGTAATCACGAAACCCTATCCGCCCGAGGCCGATGATTGGAGTCATCCTTTTCACGGGCCGGACAACAACCCGCAGTCCGAAGATCAGCTTGTCCGCGGAGCGTACATGACACAGTTCATGAGCGAACCGTGGTACGTGCCGATGCCGGGTGTGAGCGTGGCTTCGGCCGGACGCATGTTCAAGGCTTACGGACACATTGCTTTCAACAAACGAAGTTTTCCTTGGCTGAACACGCTGGTAGCGCTGAACGGCTATAACGGCACTCTGCTGTGGAAGCGTCCTTTAGCGGAAGGCTTCATGATCCATCGCAACACGATGATTGCCACGCCCGAGGTGCTCTATGTGGCCGACAACGAATCATGCAAAATGATCGACGCGACCACGGGAAAGTTGACGGGTGAGATCGCTGCGCCGGAAGGTGCGTCCGGGCCGTCGTGGAAATGGATGGCCCTGGAAGGCGGCGTGGTGTATGGACTGGTTGGCAAGAAGGAAGAAACGGATTCCACGATCCGTTGGGACAGGAACAAGGGCGGTTGGCCCTGGCGGCCGATGAGCCCAGGATATGACGCTGAAGAGTATCCGTGGGGTTTCGGCCACACGTTTTTCGCCATCGATTTGAAGAGCAAACGGACGCTCTGGATACACGCCGAAGACGATCCGATTGACACTCGCGCCGTCTGCATGAAGAACGACCGCATCTACTACTACTCACATCGTAACTTCGTTGCGTGCCTCGATGCCAGCCGTGGCAAGTCGATTTGGCGCACGGCGGATCCGAAACTGCTGGAGGCGATTGGACCGCATTTTCAGGCCCAAACCTGGCAATGGGGATTCTCCAGCACCTCTTACGTCAAGTGCAGCGACAAAGCTATCTACTTCGCCGGTCCGCAACGCCCCCGTTTGGTCGCCGTCAGCACCGAGGATGGGAGTCTGCTCTGGCAATACGAAGAAGGGAACTTTCAGCTCGTGCTGCACGACGGAGCTCTGTACGCGATGGGATCCAGACAGTATCCCAGCAAGAAGTTCGATCCACTGACAGGCAAAATCTTAACGGACCTCACAGGTCGACGAGCCGCATGTACTCGTGCAACCGGCACCGCCGATTCGATACTCTGCCGTGCAGGTCGTACCGAGCCCAGCTTTCATGCAGGCTCGCTGCGTCTGTCGACGTCTGACGACAGCTCTATGCGGATCGCCCTGATGCGGCCACCGTGTCAGGACGGCGTCATTATCGCCAATGGCTTACTGCATTGGGGCCCTTGGATGTGTGATTGCAGCCTATCGTTGGTGGGCAACCTCTGCCTTGGCCCGGCGGGCGATTTCGATTTTGCAGCCCAAGCAACTGAAACGGAACGGCTCGCGTCGAGCGATTGGCTAGGAGAACTTGCACCGCTGGAGCCTGCTCCCGGCGATTGGCCGACCTATCGAGCCGATAACAAGCGTAGCGGTGCCAGCGCGATCGACATCGCCACCGAGGTCAAATTGGCTTGGCAATTGGATCCACCAGTCCCCACGCTCCCCGCCGCACCGGTGACAGCCGGAGGTCGCGTGTTTCTCGCTGGTGCGGACGGGGTCGTACGATCCGTCGATGCGCGGTCCGGCAAGCGCAAATGGAGCAGCTACACAAGTGGCCCAATCGGATATCCGCCGGCTGTCGATCAAGGACGAGTTCTGGTCGGCAGTCGTGATGGAAGCGTCTACGCGTTCGAAGCAGTAACTGGCCGATTGCTCTGGAGATTTCGCGCCGCGCCCGCCGAAAGGAAAATTCTCGTCCACGGTAGTCTCGCGTCGACATGGCCGGTTGCCAGCGGCGTCTTGGCGGAAGATGGCGTCGCGTATGCGGCTGCGGGTATGGCCAGTTGGGATGGCACACACGTTTACGCTTTGGACGCAAAGACTGGAAAGATCCGTTGGCAAAACAACACATCGGGTCGGCTGGCTGGCGGCGACAAGGTCTCCGGCGTGAGCGTCCAGGGCCATTTACTGCTCAATCAAGATCGCTTGTATCTGGCCGGTGGCAACGTTGTATCGCCCGCCGTGTACGACACCAAAGACGGACAGTGCCAGAATACGTTGGAGGACGAATTTGTCAGGGGGCCGCGTGGCAGTGAGCTGATCTTGACCGGTGGGAATGTCGGGGTATTCGGGCGGATGCTCTATTCGCCCAAGGAGTACTGGCTGGGGCCTTTCCGGCTCCCGTACCTGGTGCAAGCTGATTCAGGCGAAGTAGTGATCCGTAGCACCGGCACCGACGTCTTCCGCGTCGATCCTGCGACCGCCGCAACCGCAAGGCCCAAGAAGCTCTGGAGTTCCAAACACGTCGGGCATCCCGTGGCATTGGCCTTGGGCAATAACGCTGTGGTCGTGGCAGGTCAGCTTCCGCCGGTCGACAACTCGACCGAGCCGTCTTATGCGGTTGCCGCACTGGACGTCAGCAACGGTCAACTCCTTTGGAGTCAATCCGTGCCGGCCATGCCGCTTTCATCGGGATTGGCGCTGGACAGCGCCGGGCGAATCGTCGTGGCATTGCGGGACGGTCGAGTCTTGTGTTTCGCGGCAGTCGACTGACCCGCGCTGGTGCACGCGTTCAGCGCGATGGCAGCTTATATCCTCTTCGTTTAACGGCAAGCCGAAGGCGTCGGCGTCGCAAAATACGTGGAGTCCCCGAAACGAAGTCGCCTTCGGCTTGCCGTTAAACGATCTGATTCCACGCCAGACACGTACGAACGGTCAGCCGACGTCGTTCGGCGATGCCTTCACGCGGCCTGCTGCAAAATCGGGAATTTCCACTCGTGCGTTTCCTTTGCGTATCGACTCGGCCGACAGCGGGACGATGCAACTCCAGGCTGCGGCGTCATACGCGTCGATCGGCGACGGGGTATTGTTGCGGACAGCGCCGAGGAACTCTTTCATGACGAAGAAATCCACGCCACCGTGACCGCTGCCTTTGGCTTGCTGTTCCCATTCTCTCCACAAACGATGATCGAATTCTTCAGCATACTGGTCCAGCGACTCCCATTTGTATGCCTTGCTTCGCGATTCGATCCACACGTCGCCTGTCAGCGATCGGTACGATCCGGTCTCGCCTTGGATCGTGTGGTAGGTGGTTGTGCGGTGCGGCCTGCCGGACAGGGTGTCGCAGCGCAGGTCGATTACCGCGCCGCTGGCCGTTTGGATCAACGTCGTCACAGAATCGCCCGTCGAAAATGGTATCTTCGCCTGTGGGCTGTCCGGGCCGAACCTTTTCACAGCATCCCGATGGGCACCAACCGGAGGGCTTGCCATGGCGACAAGCGAGACGAACCGATCGGTCTTGTTGATACCCATCCACTGTGCCACCGGTCCGATTGCATGCGTAGGGTACCAGTTGCCGATGTGGTCTCGGGCCAGCTTCCCTCGCCACGAAAGCGAACCGTCAGCCTCGAAATGAAGGAACCGACAGTCGTGCACGTAACCACACTCGCCATACGTCATCCGACCGAACAGCCCTTTGCGGACCATGTTCAATACCATCAACAGGTTGCGGAAATAGCACGCGTTTTCCGCCAGCATGTAAAGTCGCCCCGTCTCTTCCGCCGCCCGGACAAGGCCCCAACATTCGTCCATGGTCACCGCTGCAGCGACCTCGCTCAGCACCGCTTTGCCCGCGCGCATCGCGTCAATGGACATCACGGCGTGGTCCTGCATTGGCGTGGCAACGATCACAGCATCCAGGTCTTTCCTCTCCAGCATTCGTCGATAGTCCAGAGGGCCCTTGTCGCCATATCCCGGCGGTTTCGGCTGACCGGCCGCGACCACCAGATCCCGTCCCCGCTCGAGATGTGCCGCCTTTACGTCGCACAGAGCCGTCACACGCACGTCGGGCATTCGCAGAACGCCCCGCAACAAGCCCGTGCCGCGGCGCCCAGTCCCGATGACGCCGCATCGAATCTGGCTATTCACGTCGGCCACGGCTCGCGTGGTCAATAGAGCGGCGGTCACCCCGCTGGCCGTGCCAAGAAAACGGCGGCGATGGAGTTTCTGGTTCATGATCGAGCCTTTCGTTTCGTGAAGATGGTTCTGGTCGTCTGCGTCTTGATGTTCGGCGGTTTGTGGTCCGAACGGTTCTATCGGTGGCAGAAGTGGGTTATCGTGGTGGATATTGTAGGCTGTACAACGAGCATCAATCCAGACTTGGCATGGCTACTGTGCCACGACAGGATTGAATTGTCTGCAGACATCGTTTAACGGCAAGCCGAAGGCGTCGGCGATTTCAGAACTCAGTCGCCTTCGGCTTGCCGTTAAACAAGGACGCTGTAGATCGGCGGAATATTGAATTGGGAGAGATTCCATGGTGACCAGATGGAAGCTACTGCAGCCGTCGGCAACTCTGTTGCTATTCGTCCTTGCGACCGGCTCAATCGCCCAGGAAATCCGTCGTAGCGATCTTGGGCGCACGGAGAAGCTGCGGATTCTCGTGGACAAGGTCATGCAGCCGGAGGAAGGCTGGGTCACCAGAGAATGGATCGTTCGTGAGACCGCGCAGGCTGGGTTCAACGTCTTCTCACCTCGACGCGGACACGACCAGATGGACGAGGTGCGCCAAGTCACGAAGTGGTGCGAGCGGTACGGCATCTTCCACATTCCGTGGATGCGCGGCACGTTGTCAGCACCGCGCGGCTCCGAGGCCGACGGAAAGCGGATCCTATGGGCCAGCGGCAGCGAGCAGCCGATCTGGAGCGTGTGTTCGGACGAATTCTGGGATTGGACAACCAAGTACATCGTCGAGTACGCCAAGATCAGTGCCCAGACGGACAATCTGATCGGCGTCTTTCTGGACTACGAAAACTACTGGCCCGGCGGGCACGGCAACTTGTACCAGATCACCTACGAGGACGCGATTCTGAATCCGTTCCTCAAGGCCAAGGGAGTGGATCGCCCGCAACTCGCCTCAGGCGCGCGGAAATCGTGGCTCGAGCAACAGGAGTTACATGACGCGTTCGTACAGTTTCAGGTAGACCATTGGCGCCAGCGTTGCCGGAGGCTCCGCGCGGAGGTGGACAAATACGACCCCACGTTTCAGTTCTGCATCTACCCTTCGCCGGGAACGCCTTTCATGGTGCGGGCGTGTTACCCGGAGTGGTCGACCGGGCGGGCGCCGATCATTCTGGCCGACCCTTGGGTCTACGGGCGCCCCTCGCGATTCCTGCCGCAAAGCGAAGCTCTGGAGGCAAACCGGAAGAAACTGCTGGCCGGGATGAAGATCCCGCAAGAGGCCAAGATCCCCTTCATTTACTCGGGCGGCATCGACCCGGTCGTGCGAGGCGCTGATCCAGAGTTCTGTGGAAAGAACGCCGTGATGATTTCGGACGTAACCGCCGGATACTGGGTCTTCTACGAAGGCATCAAGTACGACAAGGAGCATCCGGACTATTTCCAATGGTTCAAATGGGCCAACGACCAGATCCGTGCGAATCGACTTCAGACGTGGCATGAACCGCGCCAGACACCGGAACAGTGGATCGTGGACGTATTCGACAAGACCGGTGATGGAATCAGACTTCTTGCGCCGCCAGCCGTAGGCAAGACGACGGAATTCGGCAGAGTTATTCTGAGGAGAGACAACCTATTGCCACTGGCCGCCAAGCGAAATCAGCCAGTCGAGATAGGATTGCGGAACGTTCCTGTGGGGAGGTACGAGTCCAGCTTGGTTTGGGACTTGAGGAACACGAGTCTGGAGAAGATCACATCGGGAGCGATCCCACACAACCAGCAAGGAACCGTCCGTTTCACGCCCGATGCGGACGGCATCTATCTGCTGGGGCTTTCGGCAGGCAGTTGTGCGTATTCAGTTACAAACGCCAATGTGCCAATGGGGATTCTCACTGCGGACGGAGCATCGTTGATCTACGTCGCCGATCGGATGTACTTCCATGTACCGAAGGACGTGAAGGAGTTCAAGATCACGGGCACGGGGTGGGGCGCCGAGACGGTACGTGTGAACGTCCTGAATCCAAAGGGAGAACAGGTCGCAACAGGCCAGACGACGTTGGGCAACGCAACCGTCGAGATCAAGGTATCCGCGGGGGGCGAAGCGGGACAGACGTGGTCGTTGGTGACTGCGAAAGCGGACCAAGGCGTCATCGAAGATTATTCGATCAGATTCTCCGCCAATGTGCCGCCTGTGTTGTCGTTTACCCCAAATCAGGTTTTCACCGCAGGCGGTAGGGAATAGCCGATGCCCTCGCCGTGCACCCAGTTGCGGGTATCCGCGAATTGGGAGGGCGAAGCTCCTGCTGAGCCGGATTCTCGCTACCGATGCACGGCTCGGCAGGAGCCTCGCCCTCCCGAAAACCGCCAGCAAGGCGTGTCGACTCGCCGAATACGCGATTACTTCAGCGGAATTCCGCGCATAACCAATGGGTCGAATCGGTAAGGCGATTCGCCGGCCGCCCAGGCCATGCCGCGCAGCAACAGGATACGGAAGTACGGGTCGTCGAACGTCCACGTGAAGTGTCCGGGAACACAGGCAAAGATCCGCCCCTTGCCGTGCTGGGAGGTCCAAAACATCGGCTGAGGACTGATGTTATCCGATCCTTTTGGCACACTCTCGTCGGATGTTGCCAGGACGGTAACCTTGCTCAAGTCGCCTACCGGGGGCCAGTACGGTTCGTCGATCAAGTCGATCGTCTCGGGTAGGCCCAAGCAGATCGGATGATCGCTGTCAGTGATTCGCAGTTTGATTGGCCCGTGGCGAACGATGATCGAGCGGTCGAACGCCAGCCCGGTCAGGGCGGCCACTCGATCACCTCCAGGTTGCGAGAGATCGCGGACCGTGTATGTGGCCGGATGGACAACAACGAACCCGCCGCCTCGCGACAGGTACGCTTCGAGTTCCTTGATCCGTTCGTCGCTCCACGTCCGCCTGATCGGTCCGCCCGACCGGTAACATTGCATTACAATCAGGTCTGCGGACTTAAGCTCTTCCTTGCTGGGCCACTTCCAAGCGGTGGTCACCTTCACCTTGACGGCGCCCGATATCACTTCTTCTGCATCGCTTTCGGGTGGAGGACCATACATATTGACTTGCTTCACCGAATCGTCCGCAGTCTGTCGTCCTCCCAGCAGGAGCGTCCATCGTTTCTGCCACAAGGGATAGTCGTGTGCACCGGGCCCATGGTCCTTCACATCGGCAAGAAGCACGATGTGCAGCCTGCGGAGTTGGTCTTCCGCAGGCGGCCCCGGTGCCTTGGCAAGCACTGCCGCGACTTCTGCCTGACTGCGCGGCGCCGGGGCCGTGAAGTCGGCACCGGTTCCACGTGACAACATCCCGGAAATAGAAAGCAGGCACGATAGAAGTACGATGGCTCCGGTGCGTAGTGTCATCATTCTCTCCCTGTCAATTACAAATAGAGCAATGGTCCAACAATGGTGTGGTCGATCACTCGTAGACTATTTCTGTTCCCGCCGGCCATGTGTCTTGCGGTTCGTAACCCAGAAGCACCCTGGCTGTAGTTATGTCGTATCGTGCCTTTCGTATTGGCTTGCTGGTGGCGAAGACGACACAGTAATTGGTGCCTAGCTGAGCCTCGACGGCGCAAGCAAAGAAACGGCTTGCGTCCGTGGGGCTGAAATAGACGTCTTTGCCGAATTCGTCCAGCGACAATGCGTGAGCGTGGTCCTTGTCGCGCGGACACCATCCAAGCCGGGCGACGATGATGCTTAGGCCATGCTCGTGAGCGTAAACCTGCCCTACGACCTCGGCCATGACTTTCGCCGAGGCGTACCAATTCCTTGGGCTGAACGGCATTTCCGTTGTGATCGGCCACGGACCTTCGTGTCCCATCACGACCTGCCCCGAACTGGCAAGAACGACCCGACGGACATTGGCCTCTCGTGCACATTCCAGGACGTTGAAGAGCCCTACGATGTTATTGGGGAGCAGCTTGCTAACGAAGTCGTCTTCATCTGGCGTGGCCGCGAGGTGAACGACAACCTCGATGCCTGCCATAGCGGCGCGGACATCTGAACGTTCCGAAATGTCGCCAACGACAGCATCCTCGACACCTACCGATTCACGAATATCAAACCCACGCACGTTGTGGCCGTGTGCCAGCAATCCTTCGCACGCCGCCTTTCCCACGCGTCCCGTGGACCCCGTAACCAGAACGGAAATGGGATTGCCCATGCTTGCATCTCCCCCAAGCTTATTGCGTGCATTATTGACTCAGAAACTGAACAGTCCATTCCGTGTCGCCACCCGCCTCTGGCGTACATTCAAGGCGAATGCCTTGGTCCGTAGCCTCGACGACTTCTAGCTTGTGCGTGCCGAGCGTTGCCTTGCGCACTTTCCACTGTATCCCGGTCGGCAGCGCAATGCGCAATTCGTACGGATCGCCCGCCACAACACGGCTCGTACCGCTGAGGGTCTTGGTGGTGGGATCCCAATTTTCTTGAAGCACGTCGACGACGCATTGGGCAATGTGGCGTGACGTGCTCAGCAGTTGGGGATGATCGGCCGCCGGACGTATCGCCAGGACGCGGCAGGTGCCGCCCGGCAGCGTTTGCTTCAGCGTACCGCGGATCGACTTGACGAACTTCTTCTCCCAGAAGTCAAACGCCACGTGCGTGATTTTCGGGTCGAGCCCCAATCTACTCATATCGTACGCGATCTCGATCGGTTCTTTTTCATTCCAGTTGAACAAGCCGATCACGTCGCGGCGAACATCGCGGCTGGTGTCGGTCACCAGCCAGGTTGTCGGCGGATCGGACTCGAATAGATCGACCGGCCGGGCGACTGCAGTGTGCGACGGCATGCAGCGTTTCAGAAGGTCAAGTCGCTCGGGTGGCAGTTCAGCAAACTGGTAGCTCGTGGTGAGCATGCTCCCCGTGACCGCCACCCAGGAGACCATGATCCGGGCCGATTCGAGCGAATTGGATGGGCGGACGTAGACCGGATCTGGATCGTTATGCCACACGCGGCGATTGAGGAAGTAGAGATTGCTTCCGTGTCGGGCTCCCTTGCACACGGCTCCCCAACTTCCGCGTCCCGCCCCGCCGTTATCCGGCCCGATGCGCATGGCGTCGATCAGACCGAACGATCCGCCCATGGACCGCATGTTCTGTGAGACGTTGCAGCCAAGGATAAACACGCCGGGCGCGGCCTCGCGGACGATCTGAAGCCCCTTGCGATACGCCTCGATGTGCGTCATGTTCGGGTCGTGCAGTGCCTGGGATGGCTTTGTGGACGTGCTGGTACCAGGGCCCGTCTGCTGTCCGATGAAGTTTGGCGAGTTGAGCCAGCGGCCGTCCGTCGCGTAACCCGTGTTGACGTACACGTTGTGCGTTACCGCGCCGGTGTGCATGCCGTCGAGTTTGAAATAGCGATAGCCCCAATCGGCGATCCGCTTCACACGCTCGTGCACGAACGCTTGTGTTCTGGGATGCGACATGTCAAGCAAAGTCCCCGACCATCGTGTGACGATCGGCGCGCCGTCGTCCCACTTAGCGAACACCTCCTGCCGATCAGTGAAGTAGGGATTGTTGTACGTGCCAGCAAAGGGCATGAACCAGATGCCCGCCGTCAAACCACGTTTGGCCATCTGGTCAGCCGTGTACTGCATGCCGCTTGGGAAACTGTCGTTCGCATCAACGAAGACCTTAATCGGCCCCACTCCCTTGATGTTCTTCACATTTCCGTCGTAGGGGAAGTCGGCCGGAAGCCGTCGTTGCCATTTGTCGTCGATTTGCATGACGGAAAGCCCGTACGGACGGAGTTCCCTATCCGCAAACCGAGCGTTATCGAGCAGTCGCGTCTCGTCCGACGCTCCTGCATGATACCACGTGCAGTAGACGGCCGGTTGAGGTGGTAGCTGAATGTCGTACTGCTTGGCGACGGCCTCGGCGTATGCTTCCAGACCGAGGCGGGCATCATCGAAGTAGCCAATCAACAGTGTCTCCGTCTTGCGTGACTTGCCCGTTTGGACCTGGTAACGGCCGAAATCGATCCGCGTCTTGATGCGCACCTTGTCATCGTCCGCCTCGGTGAAGAACACGCCACTGCCCCGTTCGTGCGTCAGGCACGCGGCAACCATCCCGTTGCGGGATTCCGGATGGACGACCGCAGCAAACGAGAAACTGCCTGGCGCCTCGTTGAGCGGCTTGAGGAAGCCCGTCCCAAAGGATTTCAGTTTCTCGATCGGCCGGCCAAGATCGACCTCAAACTCGAGCAGTTCAAGCGAGGCTGTTACCAGCGGATTTTCATCCTCGTTATGTGTCGTCGTATGCAGGTGCAGGAAGGGGTGATCCTGAAACAACCGCAGCGAAGTCGTCCAACCACCCGAGTGATTGATCAGAATCTCCCGGCCTGGTCCCCAAATGGGATCGCCCACGTCTTGCACGGCAGCGATCGATGCAATGGGCCGGGCAAGAGACGCCGCCTTCACAAAGTCTTTCCCGGTGTCATGGTGTTGCATCAGGAACGTATTGCTTGCCCGATTGACGGTGATGCGAAGCCGCTGGTTTTCGATCACGGGATCGGAGCCGGTTTGTGCGATTGCCATTGTGGCCGAAGATACCGCGGCTAGTATCACGATCGTCGCAAATGTATTGCGCATTTGCCTGCCTTTCGTGGTCGGAGTCGGATTACTCAGGAATGAACATGCATTGGATCTGGCCCCAGGAGCCACGTCTGCTTGCACAACACTCGTCGTTTCTGGTCATTCGCCCAACACCATCGGAAAAGAGGATTGTAGGGTCTTGGCTTGCCGCTGGTCGGTACCCTGTTGTTTGCCATTTCCCAGGCGGGCGGTGGCTTGCTCGATCAGTGCCTTCATTCGCTTCATCACTTCAGGATTCTGCGCAGTGACGTCGGTGGTTTCTCTCAGATCGGTTTTCAGATTCACCAACCTCCCAGCGCGTCCCTTTGCCGTGGGCTCTGGTGAAGTCCAATTGGGATGAGTTTGTTCAAGTTCAAGGTGGTACTTCCAGTCCCCCCAGCGAACTGCCTGAAGTTGGCGGCGGCGATAGTAAAACAGCGATTCGTACGAAGAGACTGCGCCCTCCACGCCAGTCAGCAACGGTGTGATGTCGAAACCATCGATTGTTGCTCGAGGCAACTCTGCGTCGGCCAGGGCACAAAATGTTGGCAGCACATCCATCGTCGTTGTGAGCTCGGAGCAGGTCGAGCCGGCCGGAATGGTGCCGGGCCAACGGGCGATCATCGGCACTCGCATTCCGCCTTCCATCGTCGATCCCTTGGCTCCAGCCAGAGGCGCGTTTGATCCGCCGTTGCGACCGTTCGACCCGTTGTCGGAGGTGAACAACACCAACGTCCTGTCGGCCAGTTCGAGTCGATCCAGGCACTGGAGGATTTCGCCCGTGGACCAATCGATCTCCTCGACGGTGTCACCGTACCGACCGTTCGCGCTTTTCCCGTGAAAGTCTGGCGAGGCGAATAGCGGCAGGTGCGGAAAGGTATGAGGAAGATACAGGAAGAACGGCTTTGACTGATTCGCCTCGATGAAGGCGATCGCCTGCCGCGTATACCGTTGAGTCAACGTCGCCTGATCGGCAGGTGCTTCGATTACCTTCTCTTGCTGAACCAACGGCAAAGGCGGATCGCCTCGTCCTCGCGATTGCATGTCGTTCGAATATGGAATTCCATAATACGAATCGAATCCGTGGCGCGTCGGCAGATGCTCCGGCTGATCGCCCAAGTGCCACTTCCCGATGCAGGCCGTGGCATACCCTTGCGTCTTCAAAGCCTCCGCCACGGTCACCTCGTCCGGGTGAAGCCCGCGTCGACTACGGGGAATTAGCACCCAGTGCCCAGTGAAGTCCTCGTGCATCCCCACCCGTCGCGGGTAGCAGCCCGTCAGTAGGCTGGCGCGCGAAGGAGTGCATACGGGACTGGACGAATAGAAATCCGTAAAACGCATCCCTTCCTGCGAAAGCTGATCGATATTGGGTGTGCGATTCTTGGTCGAACCGTAACAGCCAAGGTCGCCGTAGCCGAGGTCATCACAGAAGATGACGACAAAATTGGGCATCGCGGCTGGCTCTGCCGACCAAGCGGGCACCGACCAAGTGGCTGTCAAGGCCACAAGCGTCAAGCCCATGATAGCGATCCCGATCCTATTCACATGTCTCCCAGTCATCACTTCTCCGTTCGCGTCATTTTGTGGTTCTTCAGTTGTTCTTCCTGCCAATGCTTCCAGTTCGAACCGTCGTACCAGCGCGGTTGCGCGAGTGGTTCTTCCCAAGATTCCATCTTCTGTAACAGGGACTGCGTCTTATCGGGAAACTCGGCAGCCAGGTCTGTTGTTTCTCCCGGATCATCTTCCAGGTTGATCAACATCAGCGGCGCAAGAAGCTTTCGCTTCTCTTTCAGAGGATGCTCGGCGACGCGCAACAGCTTCCATGCACCTTCGCGAGCTACCGTCACGCGCCAGAACCGCCAGAACAGCGTCTCATGCGGTGCGCCCTCACGTTGGCCTTTGAAATAGGGTAGCAGGTTCACGCCGTCCATTCCCCACGCCGGGTCTACCTTTCCACCACCGGCTGCCAAACATGTTGGCAACAGGTCCAGGGCAGACACCGGGTGGTCGAAGCGTTTTCCCTTCGGCAATTGAGCTGGCCATGACACGATGAATGGTACTCGGATGCCTCCTTCCCAATACGTGCCCTTGAAACCACGCAACGAGCCATTGAAATGCGCGGTCCCCTGAGTGCCTCCGTTATCATTCAAAAACACAATCAGCGTGTCTTCCGTCAAATCCAGTCTGTCCAGTTGCGCCAGCAATCGCCCGATGTTGTCGTCCATCGACTTGGTCATTGCCGAAACCATCCAACGATTCTTCGGCTCGATCTTGGGACACTGTTCCAGATCCTCTTCCTTTGCATGGAACGGTCCATGCACTGCGTTGTATGACAAATAGACGAAAAATGGGTGCTTCTGATTCCGGTCGATGAAGTCCATTGCCGCGTCCGTGAAATCGTCGGTCAAATAGGTGATCTCCGACAACTCGTCCACCGGTTCATCATTGCGCCGGATAGCCGTCCCACGCCCCGGTTTCTTCAATGGCCAGTACGAACGCGACCCGCCAAGGAATCCGTAGAATTCATCGAAACCGCGGCGGTTGGGATGATACTTCGACAACTCGCCCAGATGCCACTTGCCGATGGCCACGGTGCGATATCCTTGCGTCTTCATCACATCCCCCAACGTCCGCTGGCCGGTATCCAGACCTAGATCCTCTTTCGTATATCCGGGCGTTGGGATCGTCGGCACATTGCACTCCGCCCCAAAACGTTGCTGGTATCGTCCTGACATCAAGCCCATGCGCGAAGGCGTACACGTCGATGCCGTGACGTAACCCTGCGAACAGAAAATCCCTTCCTTCGCCAGCCGGTCAATGTGCGGCGTCGGCACGAGTGTGCCTCCCGTTACTCCAAAATCCGCGTACCCCGCATCATCGGATAGAATGATTATCACGTTGGGCTGCGCCGCCTGCACGCAACATGGCAATAGTGCGATGACCGCGATGGTCAATACCGGTCTATATTTCATAAATCACCTCGTAATCCGTCCCGCATCTCCAGCATTTTCTTGTGTAGCGAATCATTGATGGCCGCATGCTCGGGTGAATTTGCCAGATTCACCCACTCGCACGGGTCGTTATCGTGGTCGTACAGTTCTTCGGCGCCATTGTTATAACGGATGTAACGCCAGCGTTTGGTGCGGATCGTCCAGTGCTGACTGCTGAGTTGCTTTCTTTCCTCCGCGGAGTACTTCTTTCGGGATTGTCCGAGGAAGACCATGGACAACGCGCCGTCGGGCCCTTCCCATCGTCCGTTCTCTGGATCTTCTAGAAACGGACGCACGCTGTAACCGTCCAGCGGCGCGCCCATCTTGTTCTTGCGAGTATCTCCTTCCAGACCGCACAGGTCGATAAGCGTGGGGTACAAATCAATGAGAGATACGGGATGTTCTGCGATCCCTCCCGGCTTCGCCATGCCCGGAGCTCGAATCACTAGAGGCACTCGGGTGCTTTCCTCCCAGGGCGAGTTTTTGAACAGGTAGTCCTTCTGCCCCATTTGCCAGCCGTGATCACTGGTGACGACGATGATGGTGTTGCCCTTCAAAGGGCTGTTGTCGACGGCATTGACGACCTGACCGATGCAATCGTCGACCGCGGTCACACAGGCCAGGTACGCCTGGGTAAAGTTCTTCAATCCGGAATCCAGATCAGGGTAGGATTCCTTCAGAAGGCGGAAGTATCTCAAGCCCTTCTGCTCCGGGTCGAGTACGCCGGCATAGTGACAGTCGTCGCCATCGTCCGGCTTGATCAAGGGCAGTTCCAGTGATTCACGCGGGAATATGTCAAAATACTTCCTGGGCACGTGCAGCGGCGTATGCGGGCGGATGAAGCCGATGGCCAGGAAGAACGGCTTGTCGTCTTGCTGTGTCGCAAACTGTTTGATGCGGTCGGCTGCCCAAGCGGCATTACGTTCATCCGGAGTCGGATCGCGATTATTCTCGTCCGTGTATCGCAACGGCCGCGTCTTTCCCCAGGTGCCGTAGATCCAACCTGTTTGCGGATTGCCGTCGTCGGCAAACGGAACATCGTCCAGAGCCGCAAACGAACCGTCGACTGGACCGATACCGTGGAAGGGCTCTGGCACCGAGGGATGCGCGATGCGCTCCTTGCCGTTGAAAACAAACGGCCCGTAATCGGCCTTGTGCTTAAACTCGCTCCACACCGACGGCTGATGGTGATGCATGAGTTTGCCGGAGCCGACGACGTGGTAGCCGTTGGCGCGGAAATGTTCCATGATCGTCCTGGAATTCTTCAGGACTGGATTCTGAAACCACTTGTCCCAGAAGAGATTGCCGGACGTGTGCGGGTAGATGCCAGTCAAGAAACTGGATCGCGATGGTGCGCACACTGGGTTATTGCTGTAGGCCCGCTTGAACGCGACGCCGGACCGGGCCAGCTTCTCCACATTCGGCGTCCTCGCCTGCGGATGCCCGCCCATACCGGTGACATAGTCGTTCAGATCGTCGCAGACAATCAGCACGACATTGGGTTTAGCCCTGGCCTGTGCACCCGCGATACCAAGGACGGCAAGTGCGCATGTGATGACTAACATCTCGGGACGATTTCTACTCATTTGCACTTTTGCTCAGCTTGGGTTCTCTCTGGCAACTCGAACGATGGCACAAACGACACTCACAGGTATTCGTTACGCGTCAGCTCCACCTATGAGTGGTTCATCGAGCGCCCGGATGTCGCTATTGGGCAAACCGCCTGGAAAGTCCTTTTTGGCCAGCTCGATAGCGGTGATGGCCACGACGATGTGCTGCTTCTTGGTCTCTTGGTAAAAGCTCTGGGCCGCGTCCGGAAGCTTGGGGGTCCCGTGCAGTGGCTTGTCAGAGACGCACAACAGGGTCGCACTGGGAATTCGATAACGGAAGCCGTTGGCGGCCACCGTGGCGGATTCCATGTCCACGGCGATACTGCGGCTCGCTTTTAGGTCATCCAAGGTTCCCGACAGGGCCAACTCCCAGTTGCGGTCAGCCGTTGTGTACACGGTGCCCACTCGGTACGGTAGGCTCCTTTCTTCCAGGACCTTCACCAGGTACCGATTTAGTAGGAAGCTGGGAGTGATAGGAACGGCCGCAGGCAGAGCATCGTCCAGCAGCCGGTCGGCCCGCATGTAACCGGATGCCAAGACGAAATCCCCGATGTCCTGGTGATTCCTCACACCCGCGCAATGACCAACCATCAGCATTGCGTCGGGCCGCAGCACGGCGAGGTGGTCGGTACAGTTCTTGGCGTTCGATGGCCCGACCCCAATGTTGACAATACTGATCCCGCCATTGTCGTCCGTTCGGTGGTGATAGGCCGGCATCTGCACATTTGGGCGCGATGGCCGTTCGCACTTCGGATAGATCGTCTCGAAGGCGTCCATATGCATTTGATAGTTCGTCAACAGGATATTACGTTGGAAGCTCTCAGCGCGGGTGCCCGTGTAATGTTCGAGACGCTTTATCGAGAGCTCCACGCGTTCCGGCCCGAACAGAAAGAGCTTCTTGCGCGTGATATCCAAGTCGCTCTCGTCGATCCTCTTCAGCAGAGTCGGATCGGTCAATTCGATGCATTGTCGAGATGGTTCAACCTCAATCTCGGCTCCCCGACGAGCGAGCCTCAACAACTCCCGTTGCAGGTACCAGCGGTAGGCTGAGGGCCTGGCGAGTTTGCCGGAAATTGCCGGATTATGGTTGGACCAATGTCGCCGGACCGTGACTTTCGCGTAGCGGTTGCTCGCATAGATTTCTTCAATCTGCTCGCAAATCTGTTCGATTCGAGCCCCAACATCTGGTGTGTCCTCGTCACCTTGCTCGTCCATTGAGTCGGCCATGATTCTGTTACCCCGCTGATTCCTTCTTCCAGGCCGAAGCCATCCCGAAAACTTCGATTGACTCGACTGTCAGCGAACCACCTTCGGCGGTTAGCGAGATATTGCCGACGGGCTTACCCTTGTCCCGGCGGCCGCTGGTCTTGTAGCAGGCGCCGCCACCACCGATCAACTCGTACATCGGCCGGTCGACGAGAACGCGGAAGGTGACTTTGCTGTCCTTCACCCTCAACGGCATCTCGTCCAGCTTCTGGGCATTGAAATCGTACGTAGCCACACTTTCACCGAATTGGAGAACGGCCTTCGCGGCAGTTCCCTGCTTCAAAGTTACCACAATGTCGAAAAGTTGATCCTCGACCTCGAATGTGACCGCCGGTGCTTCAGCCGTCAGGCGGGTATTCTCGGCCGTCTTCGGATTCGGTTTGCGAAGCTGTTCGAGTTCTTTGACCGGTGTGGCGAACATTCGGATACCATCCTCAGTCGCGTGCAGCGTCAGGTTGGTTGGGACGGTAAACGTCTGGTTGAACGGCATGTCGGGCAAGTCGAGCCCGCGGGTCCAACCGATCTGGACGACGCGTCCATCGGGCGAATTGCTGAAGCATTGCGAAGCGTAGTAGTTGCCCCAGTGGACACGGTGCTTTCCTTCGTGCTCCGGAGTAAACTCCCTGCCGTCGAAATGCCCGATCGCATAATGTGCGTCCGCGGCGAAGATCACCCACTTGGTCTTCGAGGCGTCGCCGTCGACCGGTAGCTCGAAGATCTCTGCACATTCGAAGTAGCCAGGGATCTTGCTCGCAAGTTCCCACTCCTTGAGGTCCTTACTCGTATAGATCGCGATATTCCGGCCAACCTCCGGGTCTTCGTCATAAACGGCGATAACCCAATGTTCGCCCGGCTCGTACCACATCAGTTTTGGATCACGGCCTCGGTGCTCGATAACCGGATTGCCTTCGTAGTAGATCCACGTCTTGCCGCGATCTGTGGAATAGGCCAGCGCCTCGCCGCAACCCGTGTCAGTGAATGCGAGGACGATCGTCTTCTCGTCGCCCTTCTGCCAACCGGCGGTGTTATTCAAGTCAACATTCCCGCTTCCCGAGAAGCAGTTTCTGACTGCCATTTTCGGATGACGGTTTTCGACGTCGCCGCCAAAGGAACGCAAGGCTCGTTTCTGCTCGGTCCAGTGGACCATGTCGGGACTTGTGGCGTGGCCCCAATACATATTCGCCCAGTTGCGACCGGCTGGGTTGCATTGCCAGAAGAAGTGGTACTGGCCGTCGTAGTAGCACATGCCGTTCGGGTCGTTATTCCAGCCGCGCATCTGACTCATGTGGAACTGCGGACGCAGCGTTTCGTCGTAAAGTGGCTGAAGATGACGAATACTATCGCCCGATTCGATCATCTCACAGATTTCAGGGGCCGCACGGACGGTGACCTTGGCAGTCTTGCCAACGTATTCCTCCATGTCCAAGTAGGTCCACCAGTCGATCGCGTCCTTGTTCGGCGGAAGGTCGCAGTCGAGATTGTGAACAAGTTGATCGCCGACGTGGATTGTCATCCGGCCGCGCAGTCCCCGATTCGAAACGGGGAAGAGGATGTACTTGCCAGTGACCTCGATCTCCTGAGCGTTCTCGTCATGAGGATTGGCATCGGGGCGTCTTTTCGGCGCAGGTGCCGGCTTCTTCTTCGCTTGCGTGTTGCTCTGCGATATTTGGTCGATATTGATATGGCCCCAGCCACCGGACGCCTCGTCGACTATCTGAAGGATGGCTTTCTTGCCCTTGTACTGCTTGACGTCCCAGTTTTCCCAGTTCAGAAACTCGCTGCCGCCCGGCTTGGTGTTGGGGCCAGTTACGCTAAGGACAATTTCGCCATTGATTAGCAGATTCATGCACGTCTTGCCCTTGTGTCCGCCGCCACCGACGAGGAACTTGATATAGTCCCGTTCGATCGTGAACTCGGGCGAGGTCAGCTTGCCCGTCGGCCTATCGCCGCCGAGGAAACTGTTGACCAGCCCCTTACCTTCGAAACCGGAGACATGCATCTGGCCGCCCAGCGTGCCCTTGGCCGGGGCCTTGCCAAACGCTTCGCCTTCGACCTTCCAGTCGCCATAGTCCGCAGCCTCGAAATCATTGATCAAAATGTCGTCGTCGGCGCAGGACGCCGACGATACGCCAAGTCCGAAAACAGCAAATGAAAAACAGGTGACAATCAGTAGAAGCTTCTTCATGGTGCTTTCCTTCTAGCGTGAGTATAGTGGAGCAGTGGATGTTGAGTGACGATTTGAGTCGACATAACCAAGGCGGAGAGGCTATTCTGTTTCGTGTTCTATTGCGGCTCTGACAGGAGCTTTCTCATCCCTTCTCCAAGGGCGTGGCCGATTAGAAAATAGCTTTCCGCGTTTCCGTACCAGTGATGGCCGTGACCGATATTTGGCGACAACTCGCGCGGCCGTGCGAAGTCCTGGGTGGTGACAAACAGTGCGTTCTCGATGTCTTCTGCGCCACGCCTTTGTGCGTCGCGGAATTTCTGCATGCCGCTGTCTGGCTTTGCAGGGCCGCCATTTCCCAATTCGCCAATGATAATGGGAAGCTTCGGTATTTTGAATTCCCGGCGGATGTCCTTTGCCAGATTGATCAGATTGTCGGTGTATTCGGGCACGGCCGGCTTGGTACACATATCGTTCCATCCCTGCATCCAAACAAAACCTCTGATCTCGTATTCTTCATCCCCAAGTGCTTCCAAGGCATCGCGAATCTCCTGGATCATCTGTGTATAGTAGGGGCCGACTTCGCCTCCCGAACTCGGCGGCCTGAAGTCCTTGTAGAGACTCTTGCCGCCCCAGGCTGTCTTGATTAGCAGGACGGGTTCCTCGAGGAAATCGCCCATTACGTGGCCAAACTCGAGTTCCGGCCCGATGTGGCTGCTTCCACCATAGCCGGTATAACCTATGGTCAACGCGCCCTTGCGAACGACGCCTTTCGCCTTGAAATTGATTTCGACATCATCCCTGTTGACCCATTGCCCATTTGCATCCTTGAGATGCTGCATCTTGTCCTTGCTCGCTGAATGCTCCATCGACCAGACAAGATTCCCTTTGCCTCCGTTGTAATACTTCGGGTGGTCCATGGAGACGACCCCTTGGCCTTCCATATTGGATTGCCCGGCAAGGATGAAGACCTGGAGTTTCTTTCCTTGATCGGCCGCTCCGCCCAGTGTCGTGCCGAGCGTTACGCTGTAGACAAATAGGGTCAAGTAGACCAAGCATGAGTTCACTTGGATTGTCATTGTTTGTCCTTTTTCATTCGCGCCGCTTGGGACGCTTTCTTTGCCCCTTGCGAATCTCGATGGGGGTTTGTCCGCCCGTTCGTTCCGGCTTGAAATCGTCCGTGATGAAGGAGGATGCAGGCAGCCCTTCGGCGTTGATGAGACTGACTTCCGAGTTCGGCTCTGGTTTTCGGAAGAGGTAGCGAACGTAAGCTGGTGCAGCAACCTCTTTGCTCTGGACTACGACTGTATCCTCTTCGATCCGGGACTTGGCTTCGACGTAGTTGCCGTCCTTCCCTGCGATTTCAAAGAACTTGAGATTGCTCTCGCCCGTCTTGCTCTTCAGGCCGCCACCCACATGCCGGAAGCTGAGAACCGCCTTGTCTCCATCGAACTGGACTTGGTCCAGCAGGGGACCACAGTGAACAAGATCCTTGCGACCGTAGTCCTTGGCCAGTGCCCAGAGCGATAGGCGTTGCCCTGCCGGTTCTTTGTTTTCGGGATGAAGTCCGGGCCCGTAGTCGTAGAAGATCGCCATGCCGGTGTTCTCGGTTTTGTCCAGTGCCCTGCGCATTCGATCACGCAACCAGGGCCACTCTCCCGTCACTGGCGACTCCTGGGTCGGCACTTGCACGAAGTAGAAGGGGAATTCGCGAACTTCTAGTCCAGCACGCTCCGCCCACAATTCGCGCCACGTCTTGATATGAAACGTCAGCAAATCATCGTATTCGTAGCCGGTTTCCGCTTTTGCATTCCTCTCGCCCTGATACCAGATGACGCCACGAAAAGCGACCGGCACGATCGGAGCGATCTTGTCATCAAATTGAACGGCCGGATTCCGATTTGTTTGCGCATCTTTCCAGTCCTCCGGGATCTTTAACCTCTTGCGAATCACCTCGGATGCCTCTTTCGGCATCCAAGCTTGGATCGGCGTGCCCGAGTTGTATCGCAGGATCAGACCGATCGGAATGTCCAACTCCCTGTACAGTTCGATGCCAAAATAGTACGCGACGCAGGAAATCAAGTTCTGTGAGCGCTGAGACAAGGTATGCCAGCCTGTCTGATTCGAAAATCGAAACCCAGAAAGATCCGTATCAAAGACTCTTGGGTCGATGCGACGCCCCTTGCTCTCGACAAACTTCCCGGCCATGTTCGATTGCCCGCTGCACAGCCACACTTCGCCAACGAGCACGCGATCAAAGATGATCGTGTTTGAACCTCTGACGATCATGGTCCTATTCGTATTCGAGGTCTCCAGCGGCTGCAGTTGCACCATCCATTGGCCCTGATCGTCGGCAGTCGCATCGAGTTCTTGGCCGGCGAACGATACGGAGATATCTTCGCCCGGCGACGCAGACCCCCACACGGGAACCGGCAACTCGCGTTGCAGGACCATCTCGCTACTGAACACCGGTGGCATCTTGACTTCGGCAGATGCTGTAAACGGGGATGCCAAACTTGCGAGCACAACCCCAAGCACCACCAAACCATGCTCTGATCTCATGATATCTCCCATTTCTTTCTGCGGAGCTCCTATTGTGATTCTACGAACGAAGGAAGAATCCGCTCCGGTATCGTTGCCAAAGTCGTTCCCATTCCTTTGTTGTGAGCGGTAACCACGACAATCAATTCTAACTCCGGCAGCATCAGGATGAATTGTCCGCCGGCGCCACGACCGGACATGCAGTCGAATCTCTGGTCGCCAACGTGCATGTAGTGGCGCCACCAAAAATAGCCGTAGGAGGTTCCCTGCTGATTGGTGTGCAGCCGACTCGTGGCCCGCTCGACAAAGGCTTCTGTGACAAGTTGTTCACCCTGCCATTTGCCGCCGCTCGCGACTAACGTTCCCCATTTGATCATGTCACGCGAACGCATGCTACTTCCGGCGGCTGATTTTGGAAAGCCACTAACATCATCCTGCCAGGCAAAGTTGGTGATTCCCAACTTCCCGAGCAATTCGGTCTCAATGAATCTTCTCGCAGAACCCGGGACAACCGCTTCCAGCACTTGCATGGTCATGGATGGATCGGAACCCTGGTACTTGAACTCTCGCGGCGCTTCAGCGATTGGAGCCGTGTGTTCAAGGTAGGCTTGAATCTGGCCCTGGCCTTTCAGCGATTCCGATGCTCGTCTTAGCTCCTTGACCTTGTCCGGAGCAAGCCGGATTCCCGAACGCATATTCATTGCCTCAGCAAGCGTGATGGATGTCGCACCGGCCGCGAGTTTCTCTTGATCGAGGTCCTTCAAGAAGCTGACCACCGGTTTGTTAAGATCGCCCATCGTCATATGTCCCAGCGCGATCGCGCGGCCAATTGCCATCGCCGTGTAGGACTTGGTGATCGACATCTGGTAATGCGGGTAGTTGATGCGCCCACGCCGGAAATAGGACTCGAAGAGCAGCTTGCCACGATGAGAAAGCAGCAAACTATCGATCTCGCCGTGTTGACCGGCGGTGATCTCTTCAGCGAACGTCAATATCGCTTCTCTATTTCCGCCATCGACCCCCAGTTCACCAACTGAGATTCCATCGCGCCGGTCGGCGGGAGTTGTGTCGATGAACGGTTGTTTGAGATCGGGCAGTCTTGCTTCCAGGGCATAAGACACGTCCTGGGCGTTGAGGTCCGTGACCTCGGGAGCGAGACCGTCCGTCTCCTGCGCGGAGGCCGTGGCGACGATGGCGAGAAGGAGATACGCGGCCTTCAGTTTCTTGAACGGTAGTGTCACGCAGAGACACGGAGATGTAGAGGAAGGGGTTCTTGTCTTCATGATCTTGCACAAGTCCTCCGAAAGGTGCGCTGCAGTCTTAAGCTGCGTGTCAGTCATTGTCGTTGTTCTCCGCGGCTCTGCAACTCTGCGTGAGACCTCCAAATCGACTCCAGTTTGTTGACGACCAACGAATGGATCTTCACTTGCCGGTTCGCGGAAATCGAGAGGGTGTAGTCTTCCGGCATCGCAAACTCGTAACTGGATGCCACGGTGGCTCCTTCGTTGGCGTAGAGTTCTATCGATGCCCGATCTGCTAGAACTCGAAGCTTGACCTTGTCGTCGATGATCGGTGCCGGGCATGAATTTCCATTGAAGTGAAAACACTTCACTTCCCTCACCCCAGTCGAAGTCCTGAGCTTCATCGAGTTTCCGTACGTGATCTTCACGCCTCGGACGGTCAAGTCGACAACGCCGTCATCACATGGGGCGAACTCGATGGATAGATCGACTAGTTCCGGCTTCAACTCGGAAAGGGCTTCGTTCGCTGACTCGATGGTCAGATCGTTGAATGTGTGCGATTTCTGATAGAGGCTCTTGATCTCTGGAACCGGCCAGCGGAAAAGGCGAATTCCATCGGGCGTGGTCCGCAACGTGAGGTCGGTGGGGAAAGCCATCTGTTGGTTGAACGGCATTCCCTCGACCAGAAAGGGGCATTCCGCACGGCGATCGTTCATCCAGCCGATCTGGACGATCCGGCCATCGGGACCGTTGTTGAAGGTCTGGGCCGCGTAGAATCCTTTGCCGTAGTCGCCCCGTAGCGTCTCGCCTTCGGTCTCGAAGCCATCACCGGTGAATTGGCCGATCTCGTAATCAAAGCTTGCGTCGGTGATCACCCACCTCATGTTTTCACGGTCACCATCGACGGGAAGCGGAAACAGGTCGATACATTCGGCGGCCCACTTTCGCGTGATGTCGCCGGCCTTCACCCAGTCGGTGAGGTTGTCGGATTCGAAGATGCGGATGAGCCGTTCCTTGCCGCCGAGGATGAGAATCATCTTCCACTTCTCATGTGCCTCGTCCCAGAAGACCTTGGGGTCGCGCTCGCCGCGCATGACGCCCTGGTTCGGAACGACGGGATCGCCGTTGTTGTAGAGCGTGTAGGTGCGACCGCGATCGGTGCTGTAGGCCATGGCCTGGTAGAAACCGTCCCTCCAGGTCGTCGTGAAGAAGGCTACGAGCGTCTTTGTATCGCCGACCTGCTTGCCGAGGCTGTTGTTGTGGTCGACCACGGCCGTGCCCGACCAGATGGCTCCCTTGTCGTAAGGCAAAATCGCGTGCGGCAGTTGTTCCCAATGCAACATGTCGGTGCTGACCGCGTGTCCCCATGACTTCGGACCGCGATTCACGCTGAGGGCACAATGCTGGAAGTAGAGATGCCACTCGCCGTCGTAATAGACCATTCCGTTCGGGTCATTGATCCAGTTCTTGCGTGAGCTGAAATGGAACTGGGGTCGCAGCTTCTGGTCGTAACCGACATCGCCGTACGAGGCAAACGTACGGTGAGCCGAATCCATCTGGCCGGGTTCCAGCAGCAACGGATCTGTGCCGGTGATGGGTGGGGCCGCGGTCGATCGATAAACGGCTGGCAACGAGGATGGCATGGCCCGATTCGATTGAAAAATGTGATCCACGTTGATGTGGCCCCAGCCGCCGGAATGGGCATCCACGATTTCGAGCGTGGCTTGCTTGCCCGCAAACTCGGTCACGTCCCACGACTGCCAATCCATAATCTCCCGTCCCCGCGAGTCCTTGCGAGCCGAACCGACGGCCGTGCGGATCGCCTTGCCGTCAATGACGAGATTCATACATGTCTTACCGGCATGCCGGCCTGCGCCGATCAGGAAGTTGAGGTGCTTTCGTTCGACTTTGAATGGCGGCGAAGTCAGCGTGCCGATGGGCCTGTCGCCGCCCAGGAACGTATTGACGAGGCCCTTGCCCAGATAACCGGTGACCTTGTTTCGCGGCGAGACACCAGCCACGGCAGGGCGATCACCGCAAGCCTCGCCCTCGATTCTCCAGTCGCCATACGTGTCGCCCTCGAAATCGGCGATGAGAAGATCGTCTGCGGCGGGCTTGTAGACAGCTGGCGTGACATCGGTACGTCCAGGGATCCTGTTGGGACCTGCCGCAGCCGCTTTAGGCGAACCGACTACGGTGTCCGGAACTCCCATGTAGTCACGAAGTCGCGGCAGATCGCCCGGCTCGGAGATGATCGGCTTTGCGCCCTCGACGAATCCGGCAGGCCGCACATCGGCGGCGATGCTCGCCGCGTGTTTGGCAAGTAGGTCTTCAAGTTCTTGAACGACATCCGGATGCTGAGCGGCGAGGTTGTTGGTTTCACCGAGATCGGCATTCAAGTCATAAAGCTCGCTTCTACCGCCACGCGACTTGACCAGTTTCCAATCGCCCCGACGGATGCCATCAACTTCGTAATAGTGGATCTTGTGGGGCGATTGCGCCCCAGGTTTTCCGAGCAGAACATCCAGCGTGTCTTTCCCGTCGATGACACGATCGTCGGGCAAGGCGGCACCGACCAGCTTGGCCAGCGACGGAAATAGGTCCGTGGTTGTGACAATCGCCTCCGTTTCGACTCCGGGTGGGATCGTGCCTGGCCACCAGGCAAGGGTCGGTTCGCGCATGTGGCCTTCGTACTTCGGGCCACCTTTGCCACCGCGCAGCGGCCCCATGCTCATGCCACCCGCACCGCCGTTGTCCGAGGTGAACAGGACCCACGTCTTCTTGTCGAGTCCCAACTCGCGCAACGTGCCTAGCACTCGGCCCACACTGGTATCAACTTCTTCGACATTTGCTCGATTTACGTCGCCTTCCGCCTTTT
>CAZUAH010000044.1:0-44668 GCA_964617665.1 uncultured Pirellulaceae bacterium | reverse complement strand
CTTATTTATGCGTGAGCTGTCCAATCATTGACCACGGTGTACGGGCAGGGTAGGCTCACGATCGCACTGTTCGAGCAGGTGTTTCGGCACCTGCCGGAGTCTGAACTGACACTCCACGTTTCATGCGAGGAAGTCCACAATGGCCAATCACTTGACCCGCAGACGGTTTCTACGGCAGACGGCTCTGATCGGCTCAGCCGCCTCGGCTGCCGGCACTTTCGCCGCGCCGGTCTTGGCTGCTCCCCAATCACCGAACGACAAACTGAACATTGCCATCATCGGACCGGGCGGACGTGGCGCCGCTAATCTCAACGGCGTGTCTAGTGAAAACATCGTTGCTATTTGCGATGTGGATGATCGTCGCGGGGCCGCGGCGTTCGAACGGTTCCCCAAGGCCAAGCGGTATCAGGACTTTCGCAGAATGCTCTCCGAACTCGACAAGCAGATTGACGCGGTGGTCGTCAGCACGCCCGATCATACCCACGCCGTGGCGAGCGTGATGGCCATGAAGATGGGCAAACACTGCTACTGCGAGAAGCCGCTGACTTGGTGTGTTCACGAGGCTCGGGTCATGCGCCGGACAGCCGCAAAACACAAGGTCGCCACGCAGATGGGCAACCAGGGGACGGCGTCGGCGGGTCTTCGCCGAGGCGTGAAGGTGCTCCAGGCCGGCGTCATCGGCAAGGTGCGCGAGATCCACGTGTGGAGCGACCGGCCCTGGAACGGCTGGGCCCAGGGTAAACAGCGTCCTAAAGACACGCCTTCGGTACCGGCCGGGTTGGACTGGAATCTATGGCTCGGTCCGGCGCCTGAACGGCCCTATCATCCGGAATACGTGCCCAGCCACTGGCGCATGTGGCAGGAGTTCGGTACCGGCGCGTTGGGCGACATGGGATGTCATACGATGAACCTTCCGGTCTGGGCAATGAACCTGGAGAACCCAACCAGCATCGAGGCGGAGAGTTTCCCGATGAACGGCGAGACCTACCCCAAGTGGAGCGTCGTTCGCTGGGAGTTTCCCGCCCGGGGTGAACTGCCGCCAGTGAAGCTGACCTGGTACGACGGCTGGGCGCACGGCGGCGACCGACCAACGAAGAAACAGCTAGACGGGAACGAACCAACGAAGAGCGGTGCGCTGCTAATCGGCGAGAAAGGCAACTTCTACCAGACCTGCGACTTCGGCACCAGTTGGAAACTGCTGCCCAAGGACAAGTTTCGGGACAACAAAGAAGTGGCCGCGATCGCCGAGACAACGCCCGGTGCGGACCATCACCAGGAGTGGATCGTCGCCTGCAAGGGCGGCCCGCCAACCAAGTCCAATTTCGACTACGCCGCCCGTCTGGCCGAAACGGTGCTGTTAGGAAACTTAGCCTTGCGCACGGGCCAGCGGATCGAATGGGACGCTGAGAAGATGCAGGCGAAGAACTGCCCCGAAGCCGAACCGCTGATCAACCGCCCGTACCGCGACGGTTGGACACTGTAGACCAACTTGGCAGGTTCCCCGTAGCTGGATTCGCAAGAATTCAGCCCAACGCGTAACTGGCCTGTCCCCACGGTGGCTGAATTCTTGCGAATCCAGCTACAGTGCGATGCACGGCGTCCTACCTCGGGGCGTCGCGGATTACGCCGGGGCGATAGACGTAGCGGCTTCCGGATCCGTGAGTGGTGGTGGTCCGGCGCGTGGACTCCGCCGCGAGGTGGCGGTGTGATTTCGGTCAGCTCGCGATGCAATGCGAGCGCGTCGCGACGGATCGAGTGTCAGCAAAAGCCACCAAGCGTATTCCTACTGTTCGTCCTCGCCCACGGCCAATACATCCATGAGTTTCTCTTTCAGCGCAGCGATGGTGAAGGGCTTCTGGATGAAGCCAGCCAGGCCTTTGCCGGCGAAACGCCGAGTCGCGTCCTGTTCGTCGTAGCCGCTGCAAAGGATGACTGGGACATCGGGGGAAAGACGTCGTATCTCGCTGAAGGTCTCTTCGCCGTCCAGGTGGGGCATGGTCAGGTCTAGGAACATGCAGACGATCTCGGCGGGATGTTCTCCAAACACCTTCAGCGCTTCGCGCCCATCGGGTGCCGTCAGGACGTTGAAGCCCAGCCGCTCCAGCATCTGGCTGCCCACGGTGCGGACCACCTCCTCGTCGTCGGCGAACAGCACGGTTCCGCTTCCGCGCCAGTCTTGCCTCGGAGCTTCGCCTTTGCCAGCGACCGCGACGCCATCATTGGGCAGTTCATTTGCCGGAAAGAGGAGCCTGAACGTCGTGCCTTTCTTAGTCTCGCTATGGATCTTGAGCGCGCCCTTATGACCGCGCACGATGCCCAATACAGCCGACATACCCAGGCCGCGCCCCGTGAACTTGGTTGTGAAGAAGGGGTCAAAAATTTTCTCGATGGTCTCGGCGTCCATGCCGCAGCCTGTGTCGGCCACTTCGAAATACGTGTAAACGCCTTCGGGCAACGGTTCGCCCAAGGCAGCGCGCAGCATCTCGCTTACATTGTCGAGATAGGCGCGGTCGCAGTGTATTGCGCCGGTCGACAGGGCGATGATACCGCTTCGCTCACCGATGGCTTCCGAAGCGTTGGTGATCAAGTTCATGACGACCTGGCGGATTTGTGTCGCGTCGCCGTCGAAGATGGGGAGATTCTCGGCGAAGTTGAATTTGAGCACGTTCTTCTTCGAAATCGAAACCTCAAGCAGGTGCGCCATCTCCTCGACGAGTTCATTGCCGTTGATCGGCTGGACGACGAACCGGCCTTTGCCCGAGTAGGCGAGCATCTGCTTGGCTAGATCCGCGGCGCGTCGGGAGGCCTTCTCGATTTCCTGGAGATTACGGCGCGCGGGCGACACGGGCGAGAGTTCGTTCAGGGCAAGATCGGCGTTGCCCAGGATGCCCATCAACAGGTTGTTGAAGTCGTGGGCGATGCCGCCGGCCAACACGCCCAGGCTTTCAAGTTTCTGCGCGTGCTGCACCTGCCGTTCGAGCGCCCGTTTCTCCTCTTCCGCCTTCTTTATCTGGGTGATATCCTCTAGGCACACAAGGACCATGTCTTGGCCGGAGAATATCAAAGGAGCCGTTGAGACGAGCACCCAGAGATCAATCGGTGCGCCGTTCGCATCGTAGGGGATTGAGGCTTCTACGCCATGACACCCCTTCCCCGTCCTGAAAGTGTCCAAGACGGCATTGCGGACCCCGCAGCTTTCGCAGTCGGGGCCAAAGCCGCAGCCCTCGGATGTATCCGTCGCGTGGACACACCGCAACGCCTCGCCACCGCGAAGCCCAATCGACTGCTCTGCCGGCCGGCGGCTCATGGCCACGGCCGGATCGTTCATCTTGCGCACGCGCCGTTCCGAGTCGACCACCAGCATGACCATAGGAGCGTTTTCGTAGATCGCGGAGAGCTCCAACTCGCTTCTGCGCAGGGACTCCTCCGCGCGCTGGCGGTCGGTGATGTCCAGGAAGAACCCAACAACAAGGTCTTTGTCATTCAGCCTCATTTTTTGGGCGGCTATCAAGACTGGAATCTTCCGCCCGTCGCGATGCACAACTTCCAATTCACGGTCCTTCGCTGAACCGCATGCGACGTGGTCGGCAAATACCTGCTTGTACCTCTCAGCCTCTTCCACGGGATGAAGTTGGGATTGATGTAGTCCAACGATCTCGGCTCGGCTGCGGCCGAGCAACTCCTCGGCCTGCAAATTGCAGTCGACGATCTCTCCGGTATCGACATCCGCAATAAATACCGCGCCCCCGGCATTTTCAAAGACCGCCTTGAACTTCGTCTCCGATTCCTGCAATTCCGTTTCCGCCCGCTTGCGCTCGGTGATGTTCACCGATGTCACGATGACAGAGTCGATTCGCCCCTCCTTGTCACGCGACGGCACAAAAGTCGTGTCGTACCACAGAGCGCTCCCTTCCATATCAAGCACGCAACATTCCACGGTGGAAACCTCTCCCGACTTGGCTCGTTCCAGGTGTTCGTTTGCGAGCCTTTTCCATGGTTCCGGATAGAAATCGGGAGGAAAGGTGCACCCATAAAACGGCTCGACATCAGGGATCTTCAACTGTTCTCGACCCGCCGCACTCATGTACTGCAACCGGGAATCAAGGTCGACGATCTTGATGCAGACCGGGGAACCCTGAACCAACGTGCGGTTTCTTGCCTCAGAGGCGAGTAGCGCCATCTCCGCCCGTTTGCGCTCGGTGATGTCGCGTGTGACGCCGGTGATTCCAACCGGTCTGCCATCGTCGGCCAGCAGAAACGAGACGTTCACCTCGACCCACACTGTCGAGCCGTCTTTCCGGATCTGTTCGGCCTCCAACTTGACGGGTCGAGTCAGAACATCCGGGTCTTCCTCGGCCGACGCGAGCATTTTCGCCAACGTCTTTCTTGCCAGGGCGACGGAAGCGGGAGTGGCAAGTTCGTCCAACGTCTTACGCATCGCCTCGTCCGCCGTGTAGCCCAACAAAAACTCCACCGAGGGACTGATGTACGTCCACTGGAAGTCCAAATCGCAGGTCCAAATCACGTCACTGGCGTTCTCAGCAACGAGCCGGTAGCGTTCCTCGCTTTCCCGCAGCGTCTCCTCGGCTTGCTTGCGGTCGGCGATGTCGCGCACGTGCAGCAGCACGGCCGGCTGGCCCAAGTAGCTGATGGGCGCAGCACGTAGTTCGACCGGGACGGCCCGGCCGTCTTTGGTCAGGCTGCATCCGTCAACGTGAGCCAAGCTTCCGTCGACCAACTCTGGGAACACGCGACGAACTTCATCACGTCGTTCCGGTGGCACAAGATCAAGGATGTGTTTGCCGACAAGTTCACCCGAATTCATCCCGTGCAATCGGCACGCCGCCGGGTTCACGTGCAGCACATGGCCGTCCGGGTCCTCGACGAAGATCGCATCCGGTGAACCCTCGAAGAGGCCCCGCAATTGCTGCTCGCTCTCCTGCAGACTTGATGCAGTACGTTCGTGATCGGCAATTTCCCGTTGCAGCCGTTCGGTGGTCTCCACCAACTCAGCTGTACGCTGCCGCACACGCTTTTCAAGTTCCTCGCCCGTCTTCTTCAGAGCCTCCTCGGCACGCTTGCGCGCGGTCACGTCGCGGGCGATTCCCAGTACCAATCGTTGACCGTCAATGGTCACGGGGTATGACCTGACCTCGACGGTAACCTGTGTTCCGTCTTTCCTGTTCAGGGTAAGTTCATCCGGTCCGGTCGGCTTTCCCAGGACGCTCTTGGCCAGTAGTGCGGCCGCCTTGGGGATATCCCTGGCACGCACCAACTTCAAGCCCTGCGCAAGGAAGCTCCTACCGATCAGTTCTTCCTTCTTGTAACCGACGATCTGTTCCGCAGCCCTGTTCGCGTCGACGAAATTGCCTTTCAGGTCATTCAAGTAGTAACCGTCCGGCGCGCATTCGAACAGTATCCGCAGCCGCTCTTCCGAGTTTCGCAGCGTCTCCTCTGTTCGCTTGCGCTCGACGATTTGTTTCCACTCGCGCAGCGCACGCTCGGCGACACGAGGCATCTCGGCAAAGGCGACCTCAGATTTCACGACATAGTCCAACGCGCCGGCCTTTATCGCTTCGACGGCGACGCGATCATCCTCGTGAGTGTTCATCAATACGACGGGAAAGCCCCCGGATTCGGAATCCGGCGGGATCAACTCCGTGCCACGGCCATCCGGCAGCGTGAAGTTCGCAAGGACGAGGTCTGGTCGAGATCGCGATAAGAACGCTCGTGATTCCGCAAGGTTCGCGCATACCGTTAGCTTGCTCGCTTGGTGTTGTGATTCAAACGCCGCGCGTGCCAACTCGACGTGGGCTTCCTCGTCTTCAACCAACAAGATATGCATGGATTCAATTACCATTGGCTCGTTTCCAAACTTGTCGACGACCCAAGCGTCCTTGGTCTGTCCGTCCCGGCGGAGTACCGATGGTATCCGCGCCAACAAGCAGATTCAAGCATCACGCAGTGAACCGCGTCGTCAGAACCACAACCGGAATCCGTGCCAGGGCGCTCGTGGTCTCGACCTGCCGCACTATTCCCAGGCGATTCACTCTCGGCACTCGGGGATCAAGCAAGATGAACTGCGGTCGTGGGGCTTTCATGTCGTGTCTCTGTTGCCGTTCGACGTGGTGCCTTCGTCGCCCAGGACTTCCATCAGTTTCTCCCTCAGCGCGGCCATATTGAAGGGCTTTTGGATGAAGCCGGCCAGACCTTTGCCGGCGAAACGCTGGATCGCGTCCTGCTCGTTGTAGCCGCTGAAAAGGATGACGCGGACGCTCGGGTGGAGGCGCCGCATCTCGCGGAAGGTCTCTTCGCCGTCCAAGTGGGGCATGGTCAGGTCCAGCAGCACGCAGACGATGTCGTGGGCATGTTCGCCTAGCAGCTTCAGGGCTTCGCGCCCGTCGGGCGCCGTCAGGACGCTGAAGCCGAGGCGCTCGAGCATCTGCCCGCCCACGGCGCGGACCACATCCTCGTCGTCGGCAAGCAAAACGGTTCCGCTTCCGCGCCAGTTTTCCCCCTCAGCCTTGTCGCTCCCGTAGACGGCGATGTCGTCATCGGGAAGTTGATTTGCGGGGAAAAGCACCTTGAACGTCGTGCCCTTGCCGAGCTGGCTGTGGATCTTGAGCGCGCTCTTGTGGCCGCGCACGATGCCCAGGACAGCGGACATACCCAGGCCGCGCCCCGTGAACTTGGTTGTGAAGAATGGATCGAAGATTTTCTCGATCGTCTCAGCATCCATGCCGCAGCCCGTATCGGCCACCTCGAAGAACGTGTAGACGCCTTCGGGCAGCGGCTCGTCCAAACCGGCCCGCAGGACTTCATTGACGTCATCGAGGTAAGCGCGTTCGCAGTGCATTGCGCCGGTCGACAAGGCGACGATGCCGCTCCCCGCGCCGACGGCTTCCGAGGCGTTGGTGATTAGGTTCATGACAACCTGGCGGATTTGCGTCACGTCGCCATCGAAGGTAGGCGGGTTCTCGGCGAAGTTGTATTTGAGTACTGCCTTTTTTGAGATCGAGACCTCAAGCAAATGCGCCATCTCCTCGACGAGTTCATTGGGGTCGATCGGCTCGACAACGAACCGGCCTTTGCCCGAGTAGGCGAGCATCTGTTTGGCCAGTTCGGCGGCGCGTCTGGACGCTTTTTCGATTTCCTCAAGGTTGCGGCGCGCCGCGGACATGGGCGAGAGTTCGTTCAGCGCTAGATCCGCGTTACCCAGGATGCCCATCAGCAGGTTGTTGAAGTCGTGCGCGATGCCACCGGCCAACACGCCCAGGCTTTCAAGTTTCTGCGCGTGCTGTACCTGCCGTTCGAGTGCGAGTCGCTCCTCCTCGGCTCGCTTGCGCTGGGTAATGTCACGCAGCGCGGTCACCCGCACTCTGCGCCCTTGGTAGTCAATCATTCGAGCTTGCATCTCGGCGGGAAAGACCGTTCCGTCCTTGCGCAGGGCGGTTGCTTCGTACGGTTCCTCACGGCCAGACAGCATAGCGTCTTTCACACGCTCACGGTCCTCAGGCGAGATCCATTCCGTTCCGGGTCTGCCCAAAGCCTCAGCGCGGGTGTAGCCAAACATCCTTTCCGCAGCCTGGTTTTGATCCAGGCAAATGCCCTTCTCCGAGAGGAATATCGACTCAAAAGACGCCTCCGACAGTGCTTTCAGTCGCGTCTTCGAGTCCCGCAAGGCATCCTCGGCTTGCTTGCGATCGGTGATGTCGCGCACCAACACGACAAACCGAGCTTCGGGCGTCTTGCTGCCTCTAACCGAAACCGAGAGTTCGAACCAATGCAGGCCAGTCGGCATCTTCAGAGTATAGGTTGCGCCCCTGTGCAGCCCAGTCTCCGCCGCCTCGGCAATGGCTTGCATGATGGTCTGGGTTGCCTCCTCTGGCAAAACGTCACCCACTTGCTTGCCCATAAAGACGTCCGGTGGGCAGTACAATAGATTGGGATCGGGCGCGCGAAAATCGTAGATACATCCGTCCCGATCCACCTCAAACAATGGATCAGGCAGAGCGTCGAGCATCGCCGTCAAGTCTTCATGTGCTTTCCTCAACGCCTCCTCGGCCTGTCTGCGGACAACGGTCTCCCACCCCAAGACGGCCAATTGCTCCACCGCTCTCACATCGTTGTCGTCGTAGTTGGTTTCTTTGTTTCCCACCCCGAGAATCGCCACGATCTTCTCACCGCGTAAAACGGGCACCACGAGCTCGCGAATGAGCGGTGCATGTCCCTCAGGGAGTCCCTTCTTACGCGGAAGATTCGCGTAGTCATTGTGAATCACAGGCCTTCGTTCGCGAACGCAGTCAACCCATACCCCGGCTTGGGAAATGGGGGAATGGAGCCCTTCGCCCTCTGCCGTGCACATGTTTTTCAGGGTACTTGTCGACCAGGTCTGGAGGCTCAGCGTTTCCTGATCCGCATCAACAAAATGATAGAAGCCGATTTTGCTTCGAGTGAGCGTTTCGGCTTCGTCCAAGAACTTCTGGAGCAATTCCGTGATTGTGTGATCGGTGGCATATTCAATAAGCCGCAATTGAGCAGATTTCACTTTCTCGACCATCTTGCGGTCAGTGATGTCGCGAGAGCAGCCGTACACGCCGACAATTGCGCCGACGTCGTCCCTGATCGCTTTCACACTGTTCTCCATCCAGACGGTGTGCCCCTCAGCGTGATAGAACTCTAACTCGACGGTAACATCTCTTTCCGGATCGCTATCCTCCTCCTCATCGCGTTGAAGTTCCTCCAAAAGCATCGCAACTACACGCTGAACGGACTCCGGCGTGACCATTTCTTCCAACGTTTGCCGTTTCCGCTCGTCGGGCGTGAAGCCAAGCACCTTTTCGATGGAAGGGCTCACATACGTGGTCTTGAAATCTAGGTCGACGGTCCAGACGACATCGGCCATATTCTCGGCTAGAAACCTGCATCTCTCCTCGCTCTTCCGCAGCGCCTCTTCTGCCTCGTCTCGCTCACGCATACGTTGTTGGATGTGGCGAGTGCCGAAAGTCAAGGCTACTAGGCCCAACAGCCACAACGCGCCATGACCGACTCCAACAATGGCTGTTTTCCGCCGCGCGATTGCGGCGTACGGGGCCATGGGCACCGACACGCTGATGCCACCGCGGATATCGCCTACTTTGTAGCCCTGATCGCCATGGCACTTCAGGCAGCTTTTTTCCGTTGTCAACGGACGCATCAGGCGCCAGTGGGCCTGGCCATCAAGTACCTCGACGGAGGAGAATTCCTGCTCGCCCCTTTCGAAAGTCTCCAGAGCCCCTTTCTCCCAGGCGTCCGGAGCATTGGCTGGACGGATGGGATTGAGGCTTGTGATGTGCCCGCGTACGCCCCCGGCCTCGAAGCCCAACTCGTGGACTTGACGCGTCATGTAGGCCGGATTCATCAACGTCAGTCGTTTGCCCGAAGGGGTCTCAATTTCACGCTCTTCGACATGTGCGAGATACGGGTTTGGCGGGCTCGATTCGGATACCGGAACATACACTCCTCCGTGCCCGGCGTTCCAGCGACGATAGACGAGGTCTTTGGCGAATTCTCTCCTGGCGGCCGCGCTCGCGGCCAGTCTCGCCACGCCTCGTTCGTGGAAGAAACTCCAAGTCAGCGACACGCCCATGGCCAACGTCCAAGCCGCCGCAAGGAGGAGAATATATCGCTTGAGGTTCAGTGACCGCTTCCAAGACTGGGGCGTTTCCGAAAGGTTGTTCATGTGGACCTCTTTCTACGTCGTCAATGACAGGAACTCTGCCATTCATGGCATGGTCCTCCGGGATGCGTCTAGTACCTCTCGGATACGCCGAAACAACGTGTCGCTCTCTGATGGCTTCTGCAGGAATTCGAGATGTTCGCCTTCGGCCCCGCCCGCGCGGAGAACATCTTCGGCGTAACCTGACATGAAAATGACCTTCACATCGGATCGCTCCGCGGTGAGCTTCTTCGCCAGTTCCCAGCCGTTCATCTCGGGCATGGTAACATCGGCCAATAGCAGGTCGATCGTTCCAGTATGGGATGCGGCGGCCTCCAGCGCCATGCGCCCCCCAGCCGCGCGGATGACGGAGTATCCTTGGGTCTCAAGTAGGAAAGCCGTGGAGTCGAGCACGACTTCATCGTCGTCGCATACCAAGATCGTCTCGCCGCCAGCGGGACACTGATCTTCCGAACGCGCCACGCCATCGTTCGTTGCCGCGCTTTTCTCTGCGGCGACGGGCAGCCAAACACGAAAAACCGTACCCTCGCCCAGGCGGCTGTCGACCTCCATGAGCCCGCCACTTCGCGTTACGTCGGCGAATACGGTCGATAAGCCCAAGCCGATCCCTTTGCCTACAGGTTTGGTCGTGAAGAATGGTTCGAAAACCCGTTGGACCGTTTCCGGCGCCATCCCGCAGCCCGTATCGGCGACCGACACCTGAACATAGCGACCGGGTCGAGCGTTTGCATTGCCAGAGACTCCGGATTCGTCCAATTCCCCCGTTGCAGTCCGAATCGTCAGTGTGCCTCCGTCTGGCATCGCGTCGCAAGCGTTTCTGGCCAGATTCATGATCGTTCGCTCGATCTCGGTCCGGTCCGCATAGGTTGGCGAAAGATCCGCGGCAAGGTCCGTTTCCAGCGTGATCCGTCCGCCGGCCACTCCTTTTAGCTCGCTCTCGATGCCGGTGACTGTTTCGTTGACATCCAACAGCGTCATCTTCGGATTGCTCGTTCCGGCAAAGTCACGCAACTGCCGTGTCAAAGCAGCACCGCAGTGGGCGCAGTTGATTATCTCCTGCAAGGAACGCTTGAAGTGTTCCGGAAGCTCGCCTTCCGGCGCTGTGAGCATCAGCTCGGCGCTACCGAGGATTCCGAACAGCAGGTTGTTGAACTCGTGGCCAACACGGGAAGCCAGTTGCCCAACGGCCTTCCGTGAGGGATGTTCTGGCGGCAGTGCGTCCGCCATTGGACGATCTCCTGATCATGGCGGTCCGAACATACTGGAAGAGAAGAACCGGAATCCCAAGGCATTCGATTGACTAGCGTACTGTCTTTCGACGCGATTCACAACCTGAGTGGTCACATTCTTTCGCCCTTTCCGCTTCTCTGTGCTCATGGGTTGATGGGTGAAGCCTTCGACAGTCCTCCGTTGAAGGAGGGTCTCGCAGCATTGCGAAATACTCATGTGTGAGGGGGCCACATCGGGCGGAAGTTGCGTTGCTCGGCGCAGAGTCTCGCATCGATGCGAGTGAAGAGGGCAGTCCCATTTTGGCTGGAGTCAAGATAGAATACGCTCTCAGAACACCAACGGAGATCAATCGTGAACAGATTTTTTTACCTTACGTCGGTCGCACTGCTGATCGTCACGAACGCGCAGACGACCCGCGGTACTGATCAGCCGAACTTTCTGATCATCATGGCCGATGACTGCACTTACAACGACTTGCCGGTCTACGGCGGCCGGAACGCTCGGACACCGAATATCGATCAGTTGGCGACGCAGGGTCTAACGTTCAACCGGGCGTATCTGAGCGAGGCCATGTGCCAGCCTTGCCGCGCAGAGTTGTACAGTGGTCAGTATCCGATGCGCAACGGCTGCGCGTGGAACCACTCGGCCAGTCGGCCGACCACGCGGAGTATGCCGCATTGCCTAGGGGCACTCGGCTATCGCGTCGGCTTGGCGGGTAAAGTACACGTCAGCCCGGCCAAGGCGTTTCCGTTCCAGAAGGTTGGTGGGTTCGATCCGAACTGTGTCCGCAATCCAACGCGAGAACACGACCTCCAGCCGATCCGTCAATTCATGAATCGCGACGAGAGTCAACCGTTTTGCTTGGTTGTGGCACTTGTCGAGCCGCACGTGCCGTGGGTGATGGGCGATCCAACGCAGTACCGGCCCAAGGACATAGAGCTACCGCCCAACATCGCCGACACGCCTCGCACGCGCGAAGACTTCGCTCGCTACCTGGCCGAGATCACATACATGGATGGCCAAGTGGGTGATATTCTCAGGACACTCGACGAAACCGGTCAGGCCGACGATACGCTGGTGCTCTTAACGTCCGAGCAGGGTTCCCAGTTTCCCGGCTGCAAGTGGACCAACTGGGACACGGGCGTGCACACGGCACTGATCGCCCGTTGGCCGGGCCAGATCGCCGACGGCCGGCGCACCGACGCAATGGTGCAATATGCAGACGTCGTGCCAACGTTGATCGACGCGGCGGACGGCGATGCGACCAGAGCAGTCTGCGACGGGACCAGCTTTCTGCCCGTGCTGCTGGGCGAGAAGACGGAACATCGCAAGTACGCTTACGGAGTCCACAACAACATTCCGGAAGGCCCCGCGTATCCGATCCGCACGATCACCAACGGCACATACCGTTACATTCGCAATCTCACCCCGGACGAAATCTACATCGAAAAACATCTAATGGGCATGTCGGGCGACGGCAGCTTGAACAATCCCTACTGGGCAACGTGGGTGCGTGAAGCGTGGGCCAATCCTCACACGTACAAGCTGGTGAAGCGATACGTACACCGGCCGCCCGAGCAGCTCTACCACTCGGCCCAGGATGCTTACGAACTGACCAATCTGGCAGACGATTCTTCGCATGCCGAGATAAAGGCCCGATTGAGCGCCGAACTGGATCGCTGGCTCGCCGCCCAAGGCGATCCCGGAGCCGCGCAGGATACGCAAGAGGCGATTCAGGCGGCACGTCAAGGCAAGCACCTGTACGGCCCACTCAATCCATGAGGACTGAAATGGAAACGATCACCGCTGAAGAACTCCGAAGTTACGACGTACCGGTAGGCTCTCTGACGCTATGGTGGTTGGGACAAAACGGTTTTGTGATTAAGAGTCCGGCCGGCACGACGCTTGTGATCGATCCCTATCTATCCAACTCCGGCAAAGCGACCGGCGAGCAGATGGGGCTGAACCTGGATCGGCTCGTCCCGCCGCCTCTAACGCCTGACCAGATGGTGGTGGTCGATGTGTATGCGATGACGCACAGCCACGGTGATCATCTAGATCCCGAGACGCTAGCAGGACACCGCGCCGCTGGCGGCAACGGCCCCTACCTGGCGCCGGCGGAGACGGCGGAGAAACTCGAAGAGTTCGGCGTACCGACGGACCAGATCATCATGACTTGGCCCAACAAGACACACGCCTTCGGCGATCTGCGGATTCGATCTACGTTTGCCATTCCGTACGGCGGCGACGATTTGACGCACGTCGGCTACCTCGTCAGTGTCGACGGCGGACCAACCATCTATTTCACAGGGGACACGGCGTATCACGAACTGCTGGCGATTGCTGTCCGTCCGCACAAACCGAATGTTCTGGTCTCTGTCATCAATCCAGGATTCCGGAACATGGGGCCGGTGGAAGCGGCACGGTTGGCCAGAGAACTGGATGTCGAACTGGCCATTCCTTGCCACTATGACATGTTTCCGGACAACAGCCTCCCGCCGCGACTGTTCCGCACCAATCTGTTCGTGGAAGGTATCGCCGAAAGATACCGTGAGCTTGAACACGGCAAGGCGTTTACCTATCCCGAGACCATTGGATAGACATAAACGCGTAGCAGCAGCCCACGCTAAGACGATTCATCGCCGTGCTTCCGGCGAGTTCCTCAAATCTGGCTGTAGAGTTTCCTTCATCTCCCAAACGTTTGGTCGTCCGATTGCTGGCCCGGTGCGAACAGTTGCGGTAGGATGTGCAGATGCCGTTGGGTAAGGTGTCGAGGTTAACCAGCAGGGAGAGGTCTAACATGGTTCGGAGGATTCGACGATGTGTTGTGGTTGCTATGTGTCTCAGCGTTTCTGCCTGCGTTTCGTTGCCGCGTGAAACGAGTGGTGCAGAGAGTGGATTCCGCGAGTTCAAGGACCAGCGAGGCCGCGCGATCCAGGCTCGTGTCGTGAGCGTAGACGGCGACCAAGTGACTATCGAACGAAAGGGCGGAAGAGAATTCACGGTGCCCGTGTCGATCTTCTCACAGGCCGATCGGGATCATATTCGGGGGTTGGCGAGCGGGCCGAAACCGAGCGCGTCGAGCGACGATTGGGCGCGATTCAGAGGTCCCAACGGTATGGGGACGAGCGGCGCGACCGGGCTGCCCGTGACGTGGAGTGAAAACGAGAACGTGGTTTGGAAAACGGCCTTACCAGGTCCCGGAGCGTCCAGTCCCATTGTGTTCGGCGACCGCATTTACGTTACGTGCTACACAGGGTACTTCGTTCCGCCCGGCCAATCGGGAGGCAGCCTGGATGATCTCGAACGTCACTTGATCGCGCTGCGCAAAGACAATGGCGAAATCATCTGGGACAAGGTCGTTCCCGCGAAACTGCCCGAAGAAGCAAAGATCCGCGACCACGGTTATGCCGCAAACACGCCCGCCGCCGACGCGGAACGTGTGTATGTGTTCCACGGGAAGACCGGCGTGTTTCGCGTATGATCATGATGGCAATCAGGTCTGGCAGGCCGATGTCGGCTCAAAAACGCACGGCTGGGGAACCGGCGCGTCGCCGGTGCTCTACAAGGAACTCGTGTTCGTCAACGCCAGCGTGGAAAGCCAGTCGCTTGTGGCGCTCGACCGGCGGACTGGCGAAGAGAAATGGCGTGCTGGAGGAATCAACGAGGCGTGGAACACACCGCTAGTCGTCACTACCAACGCAGGCAAACAGGAACTGGTTGTCGCCACGCATGGCAAGGTATTGGGCTTTGATCCGGATTCGGGCGAATCGTTGTGGTCATGCGACACAGACATCACCTGGTATATAGTCCCTAGCGCCGTGGCCGCAGACGGAATCGTCTACTATCTTGGAGGTCGCTCGGGCGTCACGGCTTTGGCCGTCCGAGCCGGTGGTCGGGGCGATGTGACAGCGACGCATCGTTTATGGACCAGCAAGAACGGCTCGAATGTTCCGTCTCCCATCTACCACGACGGCCATCTGTATTGGATGAACCACGGAACGGGTATCGCTTACTGCGCGAAACCTGATACCGGCGATTTGGTTTACGAAGAGCGAATCGACCGAGCAGGACAGATCTACGCTTCACCGCTGCTTGCCGAGGGACGGATCTACTACCTGAACCGCAGCGGCAGGGCATTCGTGGTGTCCGCCAAACCACAGTTCGAGTTGCTCGCCACCAACGATCTCAACGACCGCAGCCTATTCAACGGCAGTCCCGCCGTGGACGGCAACCGTATCCTGTTGCGGTCGGACAAATTCCTATACTGCGTGGGAAAGTAGGAATTGGAACTGAGAGGATGACTTCGTGAGGAGACGACGCGTCACCAGAATGTCCGGTATTCTCCTTCTATTGTCCTTGTCGGCGGTCTTCCCACAGGTCGGCCTACTGATCGAGCGCACGGTGCTCGCGGGCGAAGTTGCCGCCAGCCGACAGACCACCGTGCGATTTGGCGTAACTGCAGATTGCCATCTGCTGGGCCGACGAGCACCGGGCAATGAAAGACACCTGCAGGCGTTTGTGGACGAAATGACGCGCTGGAAGCCCGACTTTGTCATCGACTTGGGCGACTTTGCCTGTCAGGCCGGCGAGGGGCAGACAACGGCCGAATTGCACGACGCCCAATTGCGGGGACTCACTCATCACTGGTCCGTCCTGTCCGGCGTGCCTTGTCCCGCTTACCTCGCCATCGGCAATCATGACGTCGGCTGGCTCCGAGGCGGCAACGAGACGATCAAGCCGGCCGACCTGTATGCCGGCCCTCACGGCGGCGAAGATATCACCAAGGACGAACACTTGGCCGTAACGCGGATGCCGAATCGTTACTACTCGTTCGACATCAAGGATTACCACTTCATCGCCCTAGACGCGAATAACGCGCGCGGGGCTGTGAGATCAGGCCACGACGGCATCGCCGGCGGCTACTATATCGACGATCAACAAATGGCTTGGCTGCAAAGAGACCTGGCCTCCCACCGACGGAGAATCACCGCTGTATTCTGTCACCAGGAACTGCATCACACGCCGCCGGAGGGATCAGGCGAAGGAGGCGACGTGCCCTTTCCGCCGGTTGGAAAGGAGGGCTCGTACGTCGACAACGGATGGCAATTGCGCGAGATGTTCACCGCCCACGGCTCGGTCCTGGTGTGCTTTGCCGGACACAAACATCGCAACCGTCGGACCGTGCACGGAGGCGTTCACTACATCACCCTGGCAGCAACCCACTGGGGAGGCAGCTACGCAAAAGTTACCATCGCTGACAAGTTGCATATCCAAGGCCACGCCAACCAGAGAGACTATACACTCCCGTTGCGTCAGGTGGCATCCCGATCGCGCTGAAAAACGTCCTGGGAATGTACAGGTGCGATACTGGGCGCGACCGTTGGGTGTCGTATGATGTCAAACAATCCCAATGCAGGAAATCCAAATGATCAAGACAGCAGGCGAGCGATCGGGGGCCGTGGTGGCTCTGGTTCTGATTCTTGGAAGCGCCGTCGGCCAGGAGAACGACAATCAAGTCGATCCGAAATCTCCCAGCGGTTTGGATTTCTATGCCCAGGGGGGCGTCGTGGTGGACGGGGTTGCCTATTTCACCTCCACCGACGGTTCCAGACGGAAGGGCATGCAAAAATCTGCCGAATTTCCTGCTGTGATCGCCTTTGATGTGGGCAGCTTCAAGAAGATCAGGACGTACCGGTTTGCGCAGACGTACGATAGTACGCCCCTTGTGTTTCAGAAGAAGGACGGGACCTGGCTGGTGATCGCCCACGAACACAAGAAGGCCCGTACCCTGGCGCTCAATCGAGACACCGGTGAGGTGGAATGGACGAGCGCAGCCAATCAGCCTGGGGCGTTGTTCTTCGGCTATTCCTATTTCGATCGCGACGATGGTTCGAAGCTGATCCTGATGGCGTGCGCCAACGGACTGCACGCCATGTCGGGCGAAACGGGCGAGGACGTATGGTGGGTCCAGCGGCGATCTACCGGCGGCGTCACTCCCTGCGTGGATCAACATGCTGGATGCATCTTCTACCAATGCAACGGCCAAGTGCTGAAGGTGCGTGCCGCCGATGGCGAAGTTCTCAAGTCGGCAACCGTCGGCAGGCCATCGACCTGTGTGTCGTGGAATACGCTTTTGGTGAACGACGCCAACGGCTACTTCGTGGCCACGTACTGGTACGGTGCCAAGGAATGGGACTCGGCGATTCGCGTGTTCGACAAGGACTTGAATCTGGTCTGGGAGAAGACTGGCCTGCCCATCGGCAAGAAGGCCACGCTCACATACGCAGACGGCAAACTGGTATCAGGCTCAGGCAATCAGTGGCACGCGGAATACAAGGGCAACGACTGGAAATACATCGCCGCCTACGCGATCGGAACCGGCGAAGTTGTCTGGAAGTGCGACTTGTCGCCGTATACCTACACGTGCATTCTGAACGTGCCCTACTCGGGCGGCTACTTCTATGCCGAAACTCAGGATGGCGAGCGCACCGAGACGAGCAAGGTGCTCCGGATCAACGGGACCGACGGCAAGCTGGAGGAGGTTTTCGAGTACGGTCGACGCATCACATCGTGTGCCACTAGTATCATCGCCCGCGGCTGGATCCTCAGCGGCGACCTGCACGAAGACCGAACCGTGGCCACCAAGATCGCCGAAAACTCGAACCTCGACTGGCCAGGCCCATTCGGCGATCCGCAGACCAATCAGATGTCCCTGCCGCACGAGCCCGGTGCGAAGCTCGTTCCTATGCAAGAAGGCGGGCGCTAATGTACCCTCAGTGCCGGCAATGGACATCACCGGAGGTGATCTCCCACAGGCGGAACGCACCAGAACCTGCTCATCAAACCCTGATTTGCAGATTACGTACTATTCATCCCTCAATCCGTATGTTAAATTAGAGAAGTTAGTATGCCTCAATGGGCAAGAGGTCCTGCCCCACCAAACCTTGCAGGCCGACTTGGCGACCTGCGATCCTATAGAATTTACCTCTTTTGGAGGGTAATGCGATGAAACGCATGACAATCCTTCTCTGTTTGGCTGCGATGGGAATTTGCATATTTGCTGAGACGTCATCCGCCGGGCTTCTGCGACGTCGCTGGGAGCGGCGGAAGGCCGAGATCCGCGGGGAAGTGGTGGGCCAAGTGACTGCCACGCTGACGGAAAAGATGGAAGCCGATTTGGCCACGGAAATGGCTGATGTGAGGAAGCAGTTGCAGAAGGCTGCCGAAGAGCAGGTTGCGGCCGAATCGCAAAAGATGGCTGAATACATCAAGGCTGAACTCGCAAAACTGCAGAAGCAGGCCCAAGATACGGTGGCTGCAGAGGCAAAGAGACTGGCGGAACAAGCTGCTAAGGATATCCAGAAACTTCGCGAAGAGGCCGCTGCCAAGGTGGCGGACGAGGCCAAGCGGCTGGCGGATCAGGCGAAAGCGGACCAAGCGAAGCTGAAGGAAGAAAACACCAAGAACGTTCAAGAGGCACTTGCCAATCTACAGGCGATGCTGAAGGGCGAAATGGCCAAACTGCCAGCGCAGGTGACGGCCGAGATCGGGAAGCAGGCCGGAAAGCTGCGATCAGACCTGACTGCGGAGATCAAAGCCGCCGTGAAGTCCGAAGTGGACGCGGCCCGTGATGCCAATCTACCCGCCGAAAAGCCAGCGCCAACGGAAGGACCGGAAGCGCCTAAACCGGCCGTCGAGAGCAAACCCGTTGAACCGGTCGAAGAGGCTGGCGAAGAAGACGCAGACGAACCGGAGGGCGATTCCGATGAACCGGCGAAAGGTGGGGAGTCAGGCGGCGAGGAGGGGGATCAGCCGGAAGGCGAGAACCCGAAGAGCGAATGAGACTAGCGTTTTGGGGAATAGCTAGCCGATAAAACCAATAGCCGCACTTGGCCGGTGCGGCTGTTCTCGTTCTTGGCGAGAACTCTTAGGTTTACAGTCGGACGCATGAGAACTAGAATCCAGGGACGTTCTTCAAGCCGTTCGCTGCAGATATCGCTTTTCCTGCATTCAAGGAGCCGTTCTGATGAACGTCCACACGACAAGGCTGTCGGTAGTGCTAGCACTGTTGTGCTTGTTTGGCGTCTCGATCTTGCCCTCCGTGGCGTGCGCACAAGACGAGGGGGAGTTCAACTTCGAGATTCCCGACACGGAAGGGTTTGAAGATTTCGATCCGGCAGCCGCTAACCAGGCTGCCACCGAGGCTGCGGAGGAGGCGGCCAAAGCGGCAGCTCCCTTCATCATCGTTTGCGTGGTAGTAGGCTTAGCTTTCGGGCTCCTTGTCTTAATTGGGGCTTGGAAAGTGTTTACCAAGGCCGGCAAGCCGGGATGGGCCGTTATCATCCCCATCTACAACGCGATCGTACTCCTAGAGATATGCGGACGACCGATCTGGTGGATCTTGCTGTTGATGATCCCATGCGTCAACGTTGTGATCCAGGTGATCGTATCGCTCGATTTGGCCAAGTCGTTCGGCAAGGGTCCACTGTTCGGCATCGGCCTGTGGTTGTTCGGATGCATCTTTGTACCAGTTCTAGGATTCGGCAGCGCCCAGTATCAAGGACCTGCTGCGGCCGCCCAACAATAGAAGCAACGGAACCAAGCGTTGTGTGGCATTACCGGCGCAATATGGACTGATCCTCGACTGGCCATTGACCAGCCGCTACTTGAGCGCATGACCAACGTACTCCGCCATCGTGGCCCCGACGATGGCGGTTTCTATTCGGGCCAGTATCAACTCAATCCGCCTTACGAAGCCGTTCCCGGCGTGGCGCTGGGATTTCGCCGGCTGTCAATCATCGACGTGGCCGGCGGTCATCAGCCAATGTCTAACGAAGACGATTCGGTGTGGATCGTCTTCAACGGCGAAATCTACAACTTCCCAGAATTGCGAAACCGGCTGGAAGGATCTGGCCACAAGTTCAAGACTCGCAGCGATACAGAGACCATCGTTCATCTGTACGAGGACGAAGGTCTGGACTGTTTCCGTCATATGAACGGAATGTTCGCCATCGCGATCTGGGACGCGCGCATGCGGCGACTTATTCTCGGGCGCGACCGACTGGGTCAGAAGCCGTTGGTCTACCACCAGCAGGCCGGCCGGTTGGCATTCGCCAGCGAACTAAAGAGCCTGCTGGAGATTCCCGACACGCCGCGCGAAATCGACCCGAGTGCCATCGACGAATACCTCACCTATCAATACGTCCCACATCCAAACACGATCTTTCGAGGCATCAACAAGCTGCCGCCAGGGCACTTGGCCGTCTACTGTGACGGCGATCTCAGCGTACAGCCGTACTGGGAACCGGATTTCAATATCGAGCGGCCCATTAGTCAGGCGGAAGCCATTGATCGTTTGCGCGAAACGCTGGAGTCGTCTGTCGCCATCCGGCTGCAAAGCGAAGTGCCGCTTGGAGCGTTCCTGTCCGGCGGTGTCGATTCGTCGCTGATCGTTGCGCTCGCGCAGAAGAAGACCGAAGAACCGATGAGAACATTCTCCATTGGATTTCCGGTCAAAGAGTACGACGAGACCAGTTACGCGCGTTTGGTCGCCGACCATTTGAAGACGAATCATCAAGAGTTCCAGGTGACACCAGACGGCGTCGACATACTGCCAAAACTGGCGTGGCACTACGACGAACCGTTTGCCGACAGTTCGGCGATACCGACGTGGTACGTTTCGGAAATGACTCGGCAACACGTAACCGTGGCCCTCAGCGGTGACGGTGGCGACGAGTTGTTCGCCGGGTATCCGCGCTACAAGGCAGTGGCGCTCGGCGCGTCGCTTGACCGGCTCTGGCCTCTGCGTAGCGTGTTCGGCGCGAAGTTCTGGCAATCGTTGCCGTCTTCATCCAGGCAGAAGTCAACGTTGCGCCGGTTCAAACGTTTTAGCGAAGTGTTGCGTACCCCGCCGCTGCGTCGCTACTTGGACTGGATCGGCATTTTCAACGAGGCGAGCCGCGCGGCGATCTACTCGGACGATTTCCTCGAGCAACTGCCGAATTCGGATCCGGCCATGTTTCTGCAATCGGCCCTGTCGCGAGCCGAACGGCGAGATCCGGTCACAGGATTCTGCTTGACGGATCTAACCACCTACCTGCCCTGCGATTTGATGACCAAGGTCGATATCGCGTCCATGGCCCACGCCCTGGAGTGCCGGCAACCATTTCTGGACTATCGCGTCGTAGAGCTGGCCGCGTCACTGCCAATCGGGATGAAGTACCGGCGAGGCCGGGGAAAACGGCTGCTGCGAGCTGCATTCGGGGACTTGCTGCCTCGTGAAATCTGGAATCGAAAGAAGATGGGATTCGGCGTACCGTTGGAGCACTGGTTCCGCAACGAGCTGCGCGAGTTGACTCACGACGTGCTGCTGGGCGACGCAGCGCGCAATCGCGGCTATTTCCGTCCGGAGGCAGTTCGGGAGATGGTGGAAAGCCACGAAAGCGGCAGTTTCAATCACTGTTACCGCCTGTGGTCTCTGCTGGTGCTGGAACTCTGGCTACAACGCTGGTGCGATGGCACGCCTTAATGTCTTTGGAAATCGGCAGTCTGTGGGTAGAATGTGTATAGGTCTTTGGCAGTTGCTCTGTAGGAAGCCCTTCCGGCTCGTTCTCCAAACGGTGGACGGACAATCGGGCATTTCAAGAGCCGACTTTGGGAGGGCGAAGCTCCTGCTGAGCCGTGTTCTTCCGTAGCTACGGCTCGGCGGGACCCTCGCCCTCCCGGTTTCGAAGCCGCCTCCAGGGGCTTCGGGACTAGGTAGGATAGCTTTGGACATGAATAGGCAGCGAACATCGGAGGGAATCGAACCATGCAAGATACATTGGCTGTCATTCTGGCGGGCGGACGCGGCGAACGTCTTGAACCGTTGACGCGTGATCGAGCGAAACCGGCGGTTCACTTCGGTGGCGCCTATCGCATCATCGACTTCACCTTGTCCAACTGCGTCAACAGCGGTGTGCGCAAGATGCTGCTACTGACTCAGTTCAAGTCGATGAGCCTGGATCGCCACATCAATCTCGGTTGGCGCCGTTTCTTCTGTCGCGACTTGGGCGAGTTTATCGACGTAGTCCCGCCCCAGCAGCGAATCGCCGATAATTGGTATCAAGGAACGGCTGATGCCGTTTATCAAAACATCTACACGATCGAGAAGGAAAAGCCCGAGTACGTTGTGATCCTCGCGGGAGACCATATCTACAAGATGGACTATTGTGCGATGGTCGATTTGCACAAGGAGACAAATGCGGATCTGACGATCGGAGTCCTGCGCGTGGATGCGAAAGCCGCTAGTCGGTTCGGCATCATGGAAACGGATAAGAACAATCGCGTAGTGGGGTTCGACGAGAAACCGTCTAGTCCCAAAACGATCCCCGATGACAGTAGGCACTGTCTGGCTTCGATGGGCATTTACGTTTTCACCGCCCATTTCTTGTTCGAGCAATTATTGGAGGACGCCAACCGGAAAGAGAGCACGCACGACTTCGGCAGAGACATCATCCCGTCGATCATCAAGTCGCACCGCGTCTTTGCATTTCCATTTCGCGACGAAAACCTCAAAGACGATGCGTATTGGCGCGATGTTGGGACGTTGGATGCTTATTACGAAGCAAATATGGACCTCGTGTCGGTTGAACCTGAACTAAATCTATATGACGAACGGTGGCCGATCCGGAGCTACCAGCGGGTTCTTCCGCCTCCCAAGTTTGTGTTCGGCGGAGGCGAGGATGGGGCTCGGCGGGGGCGGGCACTGGACAGCATGGTTTGTCCTGGGAGCATCGTGTCCGGCGGTACGGTAACGGGCAGTATTCTAGGCCCTCTGGTGCGCATCAATAGCTACTCGTTCGTCAGGGACTCCATTCTGTTCGAGGGTGTCGATGTGGGCCGACACGCAAGAATCCAGCGGGCAATTGTCGAGAAGGGAGTGAAAATCCCAGCGCACGCAGAGATTGGTTTCGATTTGGTGAAAGACCGAGCGCGCGGTTTCACCGTCACCGACGGCGAGGTCGTGGTGGTGCCACGAGTAGACAGCATCGAAGAAATGCTGGCCCGAGTGGCGTGATGCGAGATGCGCGGCCACCCAACGGTCATAGCGTGCCGATGTTCCACTTGCGCACCCCGGGCGGTAAAGCGGTCTCACACCGTCCTATCCCGCACCGCGTATCTCGCATCCCGTGCCGCGCATCGCGTACCCCGCCTCTCAATACCCGACGGCCGCACCGTCTTTGCGCGGCTCGGTCGCGCCGCGCAGGACTCCGTTTTCCCAATCGACAAGAATGCCTTGGTAGCCGCCGAACGCGCCGCGTGATCGTACCACGCGATGGCCTTTCGCTCGTAATGCTTCGACCGCCTCATCTGAAATACCAGATTCGACTTGCACCGTTCCAACGCCCTGGGCCGGTTGACCAGTCGGTGTAGCGCTACCAAAGTGACGGACACGCGCTGCATCGCCGGCCGCCTGAATATTCATGCCGAAGTCGATCAAGTTGACCAGGACCTGAACGTGACCTTGCGGCTGCATATCGCCACCCATCACGCCGAAACAGAACCATGGTTTGCCATCCCTGGTGACCATGGCAGGTATGATCGTGTGAAATGGTCGTTTGTGCGGTTCCAGCCGATTTAGATGATGCTCGTCCAACGCAAAAAGAGCGCCGCGATTCTGCATCACGAATCCAACGTCGCCGGGCGTCACTTTCGAGCCAAATCCATAGAAGATGCTTTGGATCAGCGAGCAACAATTGCGGTCTTTGTCGACCACGGTCAAATAGACCGTATCCCCATGGTTCAGTTTGGGATCGCCGGCCAACGCATCGTCAGCGGCCTTTGCCGAGTCGATCAGGTCGGCTCGCTGCTGCCCGTACTCCTTAGATATCAACGCATCTGTCGGCAGATCGCCGAACGCTGGGTCGGCATAGTACTTAGCACGATCGGCAAATGCCAGCTTCTTCGCTTCGACCAGCAAATGCAGATACTCGGGATGTCCCGGACCAAGACTCCCCAAGTCGTGCTGCTCAAGAACATTCAGCATCTGAAGCGCTGCAATCCCTTGGCCGTTGGGTGGCAACTCCCACACATCGTAGCCTCGGTAGTTCGTCGAAACCGGCTGAACCCATTCGCTCGAATGGTCGGCGAAATCACGCTGTGAAAGAAATCCGCCGTTCGATTCGCTAAACGTAACGATCTTCTCCGCAATCTCGCCCTTGTAGAACGCATCGACACCCTCGTCAACGATCAGTTGATATGCGGCTGCCAAACGCGAATTGCGGAACACTTCTCCATAACGCGGCGCACGTTCGCCGTCGACTAGATACGTGGTAGCCGAATCTGGCCACTTGCGTAGACTTCTCTCGCCGCCTCGCCAATAGTTGGCGATGATCTCCGTGACAGGAAATCCTTCTTCGGCCGTTTGAATCGACGGCTCGAGCAGAACTGAAAGCGGACGCGACCCAAAACGACGTCGCAGTTCTTCCCAGCCGCTCGCGCATCCTGGTACGGACCATGACAAAGGCCCCTCGAACGGAATCGTGTCCATGCCCCGTTCCTTGAATACCTGCCGCGTCAACCGATATGGGCTGCGTCCGCTGGCATTCAGTCCGTACAGCTTCTGCGTTTTGTTGTCCCAATAGATCGCGAACAAATCGCCCCCGATTCCGCAGCTCATAGGTTCGACCACACCCAGCATGGCATTAACCGCGATGGCCGCATCGACGGCATTGCCACCGCCTTTCAATACGTCCAGGCCGGCCTGGGCCGCCAGAGGGTGACTGGTCGCCACCATGCCGTGTTTTGCAAGGACTATCGATCGGCTCTGCTTTGGATTGCCTCCGAGTCGATCATAACCGGCGGCTGGCGTTCCCTTTCCGCGGGACGGGTTGTCAGCAGCAGAAGTCGGTTCTGTCAGGAAGCAAAAGACCAATACAAGGCAAGAGAAAGTTCGAGTCATGTTCGGTTCCATCGCAATTGTGGCGGTTCGACCTGAAGCAACGACAACAATGTTTGAAGATCCGCATGTATCAAGACTTTGACAGGGCGTCCATTTTTTCACACAATGCAACTGTCAATCAGACTAACATATCGCAAGCTGGAGAGGACCTTGCTATGTCGAAAATCTCACGTCGCGGATTTCTCGCTGGAACGGCTGCTGTCGGTGCTGCTGCAATGACTGGACGGTTCGGCTTTGCCGACGACGAAAAGAAGGCAAAGGTCACTTGCGGCACGGATGTGGTGACTCTTGGAAAGACGGATGTCAAGACGTCCGTCCTGGGCCTCGGTACCGGAACGCGTGGCGGGAGCGAACAACGGGCGATGGGCGAAACTGAATTCACCAAGATGGTTCGGTATGCGTTGGACTGCGGTGTTCGCTACATCGACACCGCCGATGCATACCGTGCGCACTACCTGGTCAGCAAAGCACTGGAGGGTATTTCCAAGGACAAGTACTTCGTCCAAACCAAGACGCGCGCCAAGCATCCTGAAGTGGCCAAAGTGGACATCGAACGTTTTCGCCGCGAACTCCAAGTGCCTCAGCTTGATTCGCTGTTGATGCACTGCATGACCAAAGGCGGATGGCAAACGGACATGCGGCCGGTGATGGACGTGCTGTATGAAGCGAAGGAAAAAGGCCGCGTCCGGTCCGTCGGTGTATCATGTCACGGTTTCGATCCATTGGTCACGTCCACCGACATTGACTGGATTGACGTCCATCTAGTGCGCATCAATCCCTTCGGCGTCAAGATGGATGATGAGCCGGACAAGGTGGCCGCGGAGATCAAGAAGATGCACGAAAAGGGTCGCGGCGTGCTGGGCATGAAGATCTTTGGCGAGAGCGGCTTCGACAGTGCCGAGAAACGGTTCGAATCGCTGAAATACATTTTCGACCTGGGAGCCGTCGATGCCTTCACCATCGGCTTCACCAGCACGAAGCAGATCGACGAGACCTTGGAGATGATCCGAAAGGCGACAGCCTAACGATCGCCATCGCCGAATTGATGTCAACGTATACGCTTGTGGGGCGGACTTCCAGGTCCGTCCGCGGCCCTCGTGGTCCTGGGATGCCCCCTCACCGGTTCCCTCGGTGACTTCAGAAATCGTCGCCGGGTGGCTACTGATCCGTGACGACCACTTTCTTCATGGCATTCGGAGATCCGAGGAATCGGCCGGCCTGCGCTGTCTCGACCAACAGATCTTGCCCGCCGTTCAATAGCCAGAACCGCTTGTCGACCTGTCCGGTCTCTGCATTCCAGGCAATCATCGCTTGGCCGCGACGATAGCGGGCGAAGATTCGCCGACCATCGTCACTGAATCGGATTTGAGTGTCTCCAGCGGTGATATCGGAAGGCATGCCTTCATACGTCACCCGCTGCTGACCGGATTCCAGATCCCAAAGAATGGTTTTCTTGCCCGGTGAAACGGTCAGCAGCGTATTGGGCTCGTGACCAAGCAGCACTGACGTTCGCGGCGCGTAGGGTGCCCGCAATTTGTGAATCGGTTCTCCGCTGGCTACATCCCAGACGACCGCGCCGTTGCGATGCACCGAAATCAGCCGCTTTGTGCCATCCAAGAGGAAGGGCGATTGCATATTGTTGTAGTAGTCGAATGGATATGTCTCGTCGATGTGCGAATTGAGCATCTCTCCCGACGTAATATCCCAAACGGCCAGTGCGTGATTGTGCGTCGTGATCAGTCGATCACCATCGGGAGTATATAAGGCTTCGCGTACAGATTCGCCAGCAGGTCCGATCAATTCGCGCAGTTTTCGGCCGTTGTTGAAGTCCCACAGTTCGGCGTTCTTCATGTCGCCTCGAAAGGCCACCATACGATCGCCCGACCGCGAGAACGTCAGAACGACGGCTTGGCTTCCGAGTTTATGCAGCACCTGCCCGGTTTCACAGTCCCAGATAATTGCACCGACGACATCGCGCGAATAGTCGCTGCTGACCGCGAACAGGTACTTGCCATTAGGACTGAACAGCGGCCGTTCGACGCCGTTGTACGCGCCGAGATCCACCAGCTGTACTTTCCGTTGGATATCCCAGAGCGTACGTCGACGGCCGTAGCAGAACACTCGTCGGCTGTCGGGGCTGAACAGAACGAGTGGTTTCGTCACGCTGTACGGTCCGCTTGGGCCAACCAACAAACTCTGTTCCGTCGTCATGTTGAACAGAACGATGCGATATTCGTATCCCATCGCCAAGTGTCGGTCGTCTGGACTGAGCGTAAGTAGTCTGACGTCCCAGGAAGGGGCCAATTCGGCTTGTGTCACGTCGATCGTTTTCAATCGCTTGCCTGTCTTGGTGTCCCAGACAATCAGCGTCTTACGTCCCTTTTCTTTGCTGTTGCCCGTCTCGCAATAGGCGACCAGCAACCGCGAACCATCTTGGGTCAGCGTCGCCGCGGTCGGCATTAGAGGCTCCGCATCGTACTTGCACGCCAATTCACCCTGATCGAGACGCGCAATCAAGCGACGGGGGCCGCTGTAAGTGCCCCATGCCGCCGGGCGAAGGGCGCCGTCATGCGCCTTGGCAAAGAGATGAAAGCCTGAACGGACTTCCTCCTGAGGCTTCGCAGCCAGCTCTTCGACCCACGAATTCAGCCACTGCTTCGCTTCCCGGTCGATCCCAGGAATCGTGTCGAAGGTCTCTTTGACCTCGCTCGTCAGCCACAGCGAACTGCTGGTCGGTTGTGCCATTCGCCGCCCCCAGACGCCGACACCTTTTGACGATTGCGGTGGCGTAGCCGAGGCTTCACCCGAGTACACTGCTGGTCGGCTTTTGGGCCTGCACATTCTTGCATGAAACGAATGGACGCGTCGCCCCGTTTCTGTGCTCCACAGATGGAGGGGCGCCTTCGACTGACGCACGGCCCATTTGCCGTTCGGGCTGAGTTCCAAACGGCCCTGCGGCGAAGCACCGATTGTGCACACCTGCAAACCCGTCTTGGCATTCCACAACACGGCAGACCAATCCGGATGGTGCCAATCATGAATCGTGCGAGTAAGAATCCGTCGCCCCTCGGGAGAATACTGGGCCGTGACGCCTCGAGTCCTTCGGGCTCCCTGACGCAACGACAAAGACATACGTTGTTGGCCCGTGTCGGCGCGATACTCGATCGCCATTCCATCACCGCAACCGAACAGGACCCGCTGGCCATCCGGATGATAAGCGACCGAGAAGACGCCACCGCTGTGTCTGGGCCAAACGCGTATTGGCCTCGCCGTAGCGACATCCCACATGATCACCACGCCATGTTTGTCGCCCGTGAGAATACTGCTTCCGTCGGGAGCGAATGCAAGGCACGTTATGTCTTCCTCGTGTCCCTCGAACGTTTGTATCACCTCGCCCGTCTTCGCGTCCACCAGCCGGGCGCCCTTGGTCCTGGCGCCGACAATGAGGGATCGGCCATTGGGATGGAAGGTGTGAGTATTCTGTTCGTCATGCGCGTTACGGAACCTCTTGATAGGTCTGCACGAATCGACATTCCACAATGTGGCTTCATCAAAATCCACATCAGACGCTTCTCGCGTAACGAAACATCGTCCGCCGGGACCGAAGACCCCCTCCGTCCAGTTGTACATCCTCAGCGGACGGTTGAAGGTTAGCGGGCGGCCATCCGGTCGGACGTGACGAAGAAACAGTAGATAGCTCACGTTGCCACCCACCGTGAAATCGAATCGCTGTTTGCCGGATTTGATCTCGTCCTTTATCGCCTCCAGGTAATCCACATCGTACGGCAGCTTCCTGTCCGGCGACCAGACGCACACCCCGGTCTTGGCATCCCACACGTGAAACCGCACGCCTCGATTCCGATCCGATATCGTACAGACATATTGCCCGTCGCTGCTGAACGCGCCCACCTCAGGAAACGCATCATCGCTATAGTCCAGCGTGTGCAACGTCCCCCCCGACACAACAGATCGCAGTGCCAACTGAACACGGTTCGATTTGGACGCTGGCACTCCCACCAGAATCTGTGATCCATCGGGGCTCAGGTCCACAATCCGGCGGTAGCCTGCTGGCGGGAATGCATCGATCAGACCCGGCGTGTGAAGCTGCCGTCCGTCGCGCGCATCCCATACAATCGCCTCACCATCCGTTGAGACTGTCAGCAGATACCTTCCATCTTGGGAGAACTCGGCCCTGCCAAGGTTCGCCACATGCCCGGTCTGCACGTGTCGCACTTGCGCAGGACGGCTGCTTGGGAACTCTGCTTGTGGCATGCATCCGGCCATGCCGTGGAACGACAACGCGAGAAGCGCAAGGCCCCAAGACGAGTCGCAGTTAGCATAATTAGCGAAGATCGCTCGCATTGGTGTTCAATTCAGATTCTATCGAAGTCATTCAATCTCGTGCTTCCTGTCGCTACTCTCTCCGAATCATGCACGATCATCTAGTTGCGTCTTCTTCACCACGAGTATACTCTCTGCGTGCCGGTTTTGCTCCGGGCCAACGTTATGGAAATGCTTCACGAAGTGTGCTAACTGTTAGCCGGTGAACGAGGATTTGTGAAGTGAAGAAGCAATTTGAACAAGACAATCCTCTGTAGCATTGACCGTATGCTCTGCTTGCCGCGCAAGTTGGCGTGGGGATATTTACGTAAGCCCAGGAGACGACTACCAACAAGAAGAAAATGTCCGTTTGGGTAGCCGAGGGGCGCTCGGCAGGAGCAATCACCTGCAATGGCGGCTACGCCTGATTGACACCTTGATCCACCATGGAGGCTGAAATGAGAATCTCTATATCGCTTAGATCCAGTTTCGCATCCTTCCCAAACCGAGTGACCGCACGTTTGATTCTGTGGCTTGCGCTTCTTCCAGCCGTTCTTCCCGATCATGCCGTTGCGTCGGAGCCACCGGGGCATCCGTCTAATCTCGATCAGTCATTGGGCGATGGCTATCGGTACATAGGCAAGATCCAGCCGCGGCATGCACGCGACATTGCAGCCTCGAATTGGTCGATCGGTGCGGAGACCATGGATCGCGATTACACCATCTACGCCAACTGGCGTGAACACCTTGGTCCGCTGGGTGTGAAGAAGGCACGGATTCAGTCGGGCTGGGCCAAGACGGAGAAGGAACGCGGTGTTTACGATTGGGCTTGGGTCGATGAAATCGTCCCCGACATGGTCGATCAGGGCGTCGAACCGTGGGTGTGCTTGTGTTATGGCAACCCGATCTATCCCGGCGGAGGCGGAATCGGATTGGGCGGCGGGCTGATTTCGTCCGAAGAGGCATTACAGGCGTGGGAACGCTACGTGGCGGCGTTTGTTGATCGCTACGCGGAATACGTTGACGAGTGGGAATTGTGGAACGAGCCTCGCACCGGACGCGGCGAAGGATCCGTTCAATACGCCAAGTTCGTCATCCGCACTGCCGAGACAATTAGGAAACGTCAGCCGAATGCCGAGATCCTGTTCGCAGCCGGGGGAGCATTCGACACGACGTTCGCGAAAGAGGTATTGGAGCATCTTCGCGAACAAGACAAACTCGACTTGGTCAACACCATCATCTATCACCCCTACAAGTACAATCCGGACGAATCGTACGACTCCGCGTTGGCACTTCGCAAGATTGCCAAATCGTTCGCACCACACATCGGCATTCGGCAGGGCGAGAACGGTGCACCATCGCGGCCCGGCAGCTTTGGTGCGATCGCCAAGAACGAATGGACCGAGCGATCCCAGGCCAAATGGGCCTTGCGACGGCTGCTTGGCGACCTGGGGCGCGACATCCCCTCGTCTTACTTCGCCATTTGCGACATGCGGTACCCCACTCGCATCAACTACAAGGGACTGTTGGCCATCAACGCCGACAGGACGGTCCATCACAAGAAGATCGGGTATTACGCAGTGCAGCACCTGACAGCCGTCTTCGACGACACGGTCAAGCGAGTCAAGGATTTCGAGGCTCGGATCGCCGGTGGCGGGGAAGACTCAAAATTCTCGGCCTTCGGTTACCGCGGGTCCGACGGAGGCTCACTCGTGACGCTCTGGCGCAGCAGCGACACTCCTGGAAAGCGCCCCGATCTCGAACGGCTCACATTAACTTTCGATCATGCAGGTTTCGAAAAGCCCGTTTTGATCGATCTGCTGACGGGCCGTGTTTACGAAATCGACGATGCATTGTGGAAAGTGGCTGATCACGACACGACGTTCACCGATCTGGCTGTGTACGATTCCGCAGTGGTGATCGCAGAGCACAAAGAAATTGAAGACATCTTCGCGCCGGCGAAGACGCATGAACTTGGCAGCTCAAGATGAGGGCACGAGCGGAAAGCCTGTGCGTAATAGGCAGTTCCCGCCCTTCGAGTAGTGACTGAGCAAAGTTCAAAAGGTGAATCATGTCGAACGAACCTCGGGTGTCTCGTCGGAGTTTCGTTTCCACGGGGATGGCTGTGGGCGTGGGAGGTGTCTCGCCCCGTTGCTTCGCGAATGAGCGAAATCGAGGCGAATCGTCCACGCCTGCGGCCCGTCCGTTGGCACAGGACTACACGGTGCTAACCGAGACAGACGATAAGAACGTTTGCACGTGCGGTCCGGGCGTTGCCCGCGCGCCTGACGGCAGCTTGCTGGCGACGGTTCCGTATTGGTGGCGTGCCGGTCCGAAACGTCCTGGTGTGGTTCACATCCTCCGCAGTAGCGACGGCGGAGAAAGTTGGGAACGTCTGCCGTCGTTGGAGTATTTCACGGCTATGCCCTGGACGTACGACAGCTCGCTATATCTGTTCGCCCATCGCGACGGCCGTGGCCGGTATCGCAACGACGATCTGGTACTACATCGCAGTGAAGACTGTGGGCGAACTTGGTCAGAGCCCGTCACGTTGTTCGAGGGCCATTTTTGGAACTGCCCGACAGGTATCGTATTTCACAACGGACGCATCTACCGCGCGTTTGACCAGTTGGACGTTCCGGGGCGAGCCGAACGCGTCGTCGCCGGCGACCTTTCCCGTGACTTGATGGACCCAGACGCTTGGCGAATATCGCCGCCCGTTCCGTTTCCGGGGGCGGTGCCCAAGCTATGCCGCGGCGGTCGCAGCCGCAATAGTCGATGGTTGGAGCCGAATGTGATTCAAATCGGCGGCAAACTCAGGCTCCTCTCTCGCGTGGAAATGGACGCCATGGCCACGGCGAGCATTTGCGGAGTGTGCGATCTGAACGACGATGGCGAGAAGCTGAATCTGGACTTCAGTCAGTACTATCCCATGCCCGGCGGGCAGTGCAAATTCCACATTGTGTACGACGGCGAATCGCGACTGTTCTGGACGGCTGCCACGCTGGTCACCGACAGCCAGGACCAGATCGGCTACTGCCAACAGGCGCGGCAGCGTCGCGAATTCGCGGGCACGGGCGGCAACGAGCGGCGAATTCTGATGCTGATGTACAGCGTCGATGCACTGAACTGGTTTCAGGCGGGCTGCATCGCCATGGCGTCAAAGTTGCGTCAGTCTTTCATGTATGCTAGCCCTTTGATTGACGGCGAGGACCTGCTCGTCCTTTCACGGACGTCGCGCGAAGGCCGCGACCAACATGACGCCGATCTCTGTACCTTCCACCGTGTAAACGACTTTCGCAGTTTGGCCCTCGACTTATATCCAGAGATGTAGCTGCCATTGGAGGGGCGTCGAAAATGAACTCGCTCACGCTGTCAAGAGTGGCTTGCCCTACGTTGCGGCACCGAATGCTTGTTTCCATTTCCGCCATCGTTCTTGCGACTGCGTTGTTACCGGGCGGCAACAGTTTGGCTCAGCTTTACCAAGTGCCTGCCGAGTACGGCATGTGGGATACGTGGTTGATGAAGGAGGGGGACGAGTACCACTTGTTCTTTCTTCAGCGGAAGTTGACGAACATCGGTCGTGCGGTTTCGAAAGACCTCGTCTCCTGGACTGCGCTGCCTGATATCGACACAAAAGCACCGCCGGGTCACTGGGACAGCGACCGGGCGAAGACAGGTATGTGCGTCAAGGACGGCGAGCGTTATGTGTGTTTCTATGGCTCCATGGTTCAAGGCAATCAGAAGATTGGGGCACTGATTTCGCGCGACCTGCGCCACTGGCACAAATCGCCAGCCAATCCGATCGTCGAAATCACTCCGCCCTACTATGGCGGCAGAGACTGTCGTGACCTGTTTGCTTACTTCGATCCGGACAAGCGTATCTGGGAAGGACTGTTCTGTGCGCAGGCAGGTGGCGGGGCGCCGAAGCTGGAGCCGATCCGCGATAAGACGTTGGTTGCCTGGGCGTATCTGGCCAACAAGTCACAACGAGGCGGCGGCGTATTGACGCTCGACTATGGTTCTCACCCGGACCAGTTCGATGCAATCGTGTTCGGCGAAAAGCGACCAGGCGTTTGGATGACCGGCAGCGATTCGGCGCGGCGCACAGATCGCGACCAGTCGAATTATCCACTGGAAGACGCAGATCCGAACGAGTTGCTGCAGATCGCGGCCGTGTATCAAGGCCCGCAGATCACCCTGTATCGGAATGGCGAGAAGTATGCCGAGCACGATGCCGGATCGCAACAGGTATTCCCCAGCGGCACGGCCGTGGTGATGGGGCTCCGGCACCTGGAAGCCGGAGCAAACCGACCTCGCTTCTTCGCCGGGGCGATCGAGGAGGCGCGGGTTTACAGTGTCGCTCTCGATCAGGAGTCCCTACGCCGGCTGCGCCTCGATCAGGCGAGCGAACCGAGGCCGCCAAGCGGAGGTGGAAATCGTTTGCACGTTGGCAAGCCCGCAACGGTTGTTTCTTCTCCATCGGCCAAAATGGCTAACCGCGCAATTGTCTCTAAGCACTGCTTAGCCCAGTGGACCTTCGAGAACGGATCGACGGCCGACGCCATGGGCACCTTCCCACCCGCGAAGCTTCACGGAGGGGCTCGCATCGTCGACGGACGCCTTGTGTTGGACGGTATCGACGATTACCTAGCCACGTCAGCCAAGACTGGAGGAGCGGCGTGCATCGCGCACGTCCAATCCAATGATCTGGAACACTGGGACTACTTGCCGCCGATCTACACCAGCGACCAGTTCGTCAACATGGAGGTTCCCGAGTATTTCGAAATGGGCGGTCGTCACTACTTGCTCTTCTCCAGCCACGGATCGCGAAAGGACGTTGGAGGACGTGTCAATGCGTCTGGCACATTTTATGTGATGGCCGACCAGCGAGATGGTCCTTATCGTATTCCGGAGGACCCGTTGCTGCTCGGTTCCGGGTCGGGGCGTACGGACAACTATGTGGCGCGAATCATCCCCGACGGTGAAAACCGCATCGTCTATCACCACACGTGCGGCGGAGCGGTGACGTTTGCCACGGCAAAACAACTCCGCCAGCGGCCCGACGGGTCACTGTGGCTCGCATACCATCCAGCCTTGGACGGCCTCCAGCGGCGCGCTCTTCTCGATGGGACAGACGGCATCACAACCAAGAGCCAAATCGGTGTCGGTGAGTGGAAGACCGTTGGCGAAACCACCGAAGGCCGGTCGGTCGGGGCTTCCGTACTGCCGCTGGCCGTTCGCGCTGCCAACGTGATGATGACGTGTCAGATCCAGCCCGGGAAGAACGGCCAAGCGGGTCTGGTATGGCGACGGACAACTACTGGAGCCTACGCTGTGATTCTGGATGCGAGCACCGATTCGATCCGCGTGGTATCGCTCCAAATCGAAGGCACGATGATAGCCAAAGAGACCATCGACAGAATCGTCGGGTTGAACTTACCCGAAGGCCCCAAATGCCTCCGAGTCCTCGTCCGCGCACACCGCTCTGAAATCTACTGCAACGACCGATGGCTGTTTAACGTTCACACGCCCGAGAACCACGAGGCCGACGGCCTAGGCCTGATCGTATGCGCAGGCGAAGCGCAGTTCTCTCAACTGCACATCGGCGAGATCGAGTCCTTGGAGATTCAATCGAACACTCTGGCCGAGTGATTGAATGGAGCCTGTCGTTGAGCTCGCGCACGCAACTTGAATCTGAAGGTGGGCCTTGCGTCGAGAAGTCATCGCAAAGGCAGTCCTCCCGCGCCAGTGGCAATTCCTACTAAGGCTGTATCGTCTATCAGGACGGCACGATTGTGGGGATTGTGGTCAGTTCTGCGCTTCTCTAGGATACTTCGCGCCGTGTGGGAGTCCTCTGAATCCAGGACCATCGGCCGCATTGCTCGGCGCATTTGAGGTGACCACGAGGATGTCTTCGCCCCATCATCATGTACGCTTTGGCTGGCAGGCACTCGCCTTATTTGCGACCGCCGCGGTTGCCGTGGCTTTGCTTGAGATCGCACAGCAACAACAACTTATCGGGAAACTGACCGAGGGCTTGGCCCGCTTCGTTGTGTTCGTGTTTCTTATGAGCGTCTTTGTCATCCTGTCTCGCAAGCCATATCTGCCTACCTCCGTCAAGTGTGCTGTTCTCGTATGTGCCGTCGCGGCTGCGTTTGAGATGTTTCTTGGCGTAACCGAAGACATACCGTCTTTGGAAAACGTGGCCATAGTAGGCGATAACAGCCGAACAAGAATAGTCCTCGAGAAGGTGCTCACGGGGATATGGGTCTGCAGTTTGTTGTCTCTTTTGTACCTACTTCTCAAGTCGGTCGAGAACGCGTATCAGAAGATCGTCGAGCGAGAACGGCTTAGTGCACTGGGAGAGATGTCGCACGGACTTGCTCATGATTTGAACAATACGCTGTCCCCGATTGTCGGTTACACACAACTCCTGGAAAAGGCCTTGGGGTTGGCCCCAGATCATCAAGAGTGGGTTGCGGCTATCTCCCAAAATGCCTCTGACGCCGCAGCCGTTGTCCAAAGCCTCCAGCGGTTTACCGGCCAGCGTGACGAGGCCGCGATGGAATGCATGGATTTGAAGGAAATCGTTCAGCAGATACCGCACCTCACGCGTCCCAAATGGAAAGACGAACCGCAGAAGTCCGGTGTCGAGATTGACTTTCACGTGCAGTCCGGTGAAGAGCCGTCACTGATACAGGGCAGCCCGGTAGAGATGCGCCAAATGTTGGTCAATTTGGTCTTTAACGCCATCGATGCAATGCCCGAGGGTGGAACGATCAACGTCAGTCTTCGTTCCACCGACGAATCCGTAACCATGCGCGTTTCCGACACGGGCCTCGGAATGACCGATGATGAGCAGCGTCGTTGTCTCGAACCGTACTACTCGAACAGTCCCAATGGCAGCGGTCTTGGCTTATCCGTCTGTTATGGAATCGTGCAGAAACACAACGGCAGCATCAGCCTATCGAGCCGTTCCGGAGCAGGTACGACATTCGAGATATCGTTCCCGCGGATATCGGAGCCGGAAACGCCACAAGTCCCCATTTCGCTAACCGAAAATGGTCTCGTCGAGAAACGCATTCTGTACATTGATGACGATGAGCACGTACGTGACTCGACGAAATGGATGTTGAAAACGCTCGGCCATCGAGCCGATCTGGCGGAGGATGGCCCATCAGGTTTGGCTATGTTTCAAGAGGGCGATTACGATCTTGTGATCACCGACCTCGGCATGCCGGGAATGGATGGCTCGGAAGTCGTTCGAGCGATCAAGGAGACGAATCCCACATTTCCCGTAGCATTGATTACCGGCTGGCCGGCGAGTGACGTGGCGAAACGGTTTTCGGAGAAAGACCGGCCCGATTGGATCATCGAAAAACCCGCCACTCTGAATGAGCTGCAATCCGTGCTGTCGTCGTCCGAGCCAAGTTAGCCGCCGCCGGTCACTGTGGTTTGTCCAACTAGCGAACGGACCTTAACTCATCGGTCTGTGTAGATGAGCGGCGCGTCGATCTCGGGTCTATTGCGGATCAGGTGCAGGTCCAGCAATTGCATCATCAGTGTGTCGCAGCGCGAGGCTGCGCAGTAGTCGGTGGCTTTGCCTGTCGTTTTCGGCAAGGGGCCGTCCGACAGAAATACCTTGACCGCCGTGTCGGCGAAGGACTCGGCCCGCTCGACATACTTCTTGTCCGTTGTCAAACGATATGCGGCGATCAGGTTGGCGATCACGTCGCCTATCGCTCCGGCCACCAAGTTGTCCGTGCTTGGTGGGTCTGACGTCAGATAACGATCGGCGCTCCGCACGACCAGGTCTTTCAGTCCGGTAGTGTCCGGGACCTGTTGATATCGCAGGTAACACAGCATGGCGATTCTTCCGTCTGTCGGAATGCCGTACCCGGTTTCCCATGGGCGCGACCAGGGATGCCAACGGCCTCCGTGATCGTGTCCCGCTTCGATCGCCCGCACGTCGCCGGGCTGGAGAGTGGATGTGACGGCTGCCTTGACGAATCCACGACCGTCGGGCCCTGGGTCATGAGGGATCCGCAAGAAGTTCTCGTCGATCTGCTGTGCGGATTTGCGCATCTGCCGAGCCAGATCGTCGGGGACCTTCGCGGCGGCGTCCCATAGGTCGACGGCCAGGGAAAGGTTGCTCTGTGGCCACATCAACTCGCCATCCGACCGGGAGTGGCGTTCGGCGGGAATCGCGTCGCTTTTTGGGTTACGCCGACTCTCGAAAAACTCGACCAACGCCCTGAGTGCGTTGAGCATACGTTGGTCGTGGGTTTGCCGGTAAGCTTCGGCCCACGTGCCGATGTAGAAGCCTCCGTGGCGCGGATACTCGCTGCCGGTTCGCGAAGGCGTCTCTTTGGAATTCACCATCGCGTGACGGGAGAAGGAGATCTTACGGCCCGGCAGATGACGGATTTGATGGTCCCATAGGCAATCGGCAAATCGTTTGCTGCTGGTAGGTGCGAACTGAAAAGACCGCTCCCAGAATATCCAGGGGCGCTGAAACTCGTGGGGTATATCACGGTCGGATTTCAGCGGCGAGTCTGTCTCGATATCCCAAGCGAAATGCTCGCCCCAGCAGAAAAACCCCCACCTTGGCTCCTGACAATGATTTAGAAAGTACTCCAGGGTTCTATCGGCTTCCCGCGCATACTTGGCATCGCCTGTGATTTCGGACAGGGCATACATGATTTGATAGAGGTTTTGGTCGAGATGCGGATTCGCGCAATTCCGAAACGACGCCGGCAACCGCGCGACGGACAAACCGCGTGGCTGTTTGATATTGGGTATCGCCATCGTTTGCGGATCGATACTGAGCAGAAACAGAGGCGATTTTGTTTCACCGACTGTATCCCGCCCGTGCTCGATCATCGCGTCCACGTAAGCGCGGACTCTGCTGAGATAGTCGGTGTCCGCGCCCAAGGCCGGGGATTCTCGAACGGCAGGGGCCAGAAGCGCGACGATGAACGCTATTCGTATAGTCAACCGTTGTCCCTTTCTTTCGTTGCCAGCAACGGGCCGGCAAACGAGGTTATGACTGGTCACAAGAAATGCGGTCGTCGCGCACCGCCATGACGTCATGTGATCACGGCGGCAGCTACCACGTCTCGTGAGAGTTGCCGCTACTGTGTGTCGTCTTCATCTCCCTCTCGGCGATGAATCAGCGATTGGATCGCCTCCTCCAGCCGATGCGAATCGTACTCGTCGAATTGGCTAAACGTGTTTCTTGCGCCAATTCGTGGAGTACCCTCCGATGCGTACGGACCAGCGAGCCCGAGCAACCATTTTCCGTCGTGGAAGTCGTCGCTGCGGAAACGGTAAACGTAGCTGGCTTGTCTCGTACCCTCTTGCGATTCCAACTCTTCGACACGGAGCAGTTCGATCTCTTGCGGTGGTCCGCCCATTTCCGTGGGAAACTCCAACCACATGACCATTTCAGCCTCGGCCAGCGACTGCTGGTCGCCGAATCTCGTTGGAAACCGGTCAAGCCGATCGATCCTGTCGAGCATTGTCCACAGTCGATGGCGAAGCGCCGGTCGCGCAGCCAGCGACTCAAGCGTAGCATCGTCGACGTCTTCATTCTTCGCGATCAACGTGGTTGCGGCGAACAACTGTACCCCTGGCGTCGGCGCGCCGATGGAATCTCTCAAGACATCGGAAACAAGCGGTGAATCCGTGAAGCGAAACAGGTCACAGATCATTTGGAGTTCATCCATCGCCGCCAACAGTTCTGAAACTCGGTCAGACGAGAACTCCGAACGAGCACCCTTCCCCGCTTTCAATCGCTCGATGTCAGGCATGTCATGGTCAACAATGACTTGCGCCCGGCCGGCACAAAACGACACGAAGTCTGGATGTTCGTCAAGCGAAAGAAGATCGTGCTCGGCGTAATCCAGGATCAATTCGTATACCTTCTTGCTCGTGTCCAGCTTCGAGATCGATTCGAAGTCGCTGAGCAATTCGGGGAAGATCGCAGTGCCTTCGGTCCTAGGATCGTAGGTTGTGAACTCCGAGCCGTTCAGTGGGACGAACGCACACTCCAAATCGACGTGCTGAGTTGATGGCCGCTTCAGCAATCGGGCCATCGCGGTCAATGCTTCTGGCGTGGATAATTCGGTCAACAAGCGCAGCGCGGTCTCGCGTGTCTCGTTTCCCTGCAATCGGTCGTAAACCCGTTCGATCGCCGCGACATACTCTGGCTGCATCTCGTTCCAAAGCCGCTTCAACAGACGGGCATGCGTTTGGTGGCTAGGGTATTGGTCTGTGGCCGCTTCGATCAGCTTGACCGCGTCGTCGGTGCTCAGTTCCAGTCGCCATAACCGACTTTTCGCCAGATCGTGGATTTCGTAGTCGGAATGCTTCAGGCCGTCAAGAACAGTGGGCAACCCACCGCTACGGAGTCGCCACTTCCAAAGCCATTTGCTGATCATGGGCATGTCTGACGGCCTCGCACGCTAGAGCGCCATGCAACTGGATAAATGAAAAGCACGAGCGTCCATATCAGCATATTCCCAGGCAGAGCCTGGCACAAGCAACACCTTTCCTGCTGAGATGCCTCGACGGGTTGCGATGTCTGTCACAACGACGCGTCTGATGATCAGTTTCCGGGGATCGACGCGACACGAACGGCTCAGCAGGAGCTTCGCCCTCCCGGGACGAAGTTGTGAAATGCCCTCTTGTGCCCATGCCGCTACGACCGGCGACTGTATCCTCACTCTCTCTGCGGCCGGCCGGCCGACGCAGCAATCTCCTCGAACTGTTTGAGGCCTTCCCAGGCGATTCTTTGAAGGTCGGCACGGTCCTCTGCGGAGAAGGTCCGAGTGATTGGGTCGCCGTCACGGTCCAGGTCCTTGTGATCGCTGTCCAAGTAGCGAATATCGGTAATCGAGTCGATGGGCAAACCCTCGGGGCTGCGGTCGAACAAAGCCGCGTAAAAAGTGCATGCAGTCAGATAGGCCAACGTTTGGTTTAGATGGGCGTCGTTCACAAAACGTAGCGTCAGGTCAGGCCGCTCGGTCTGGCAGCGGAGGGCAACAATCGACATGGGCACGACCGTTGCGTCGATCTTCTTCGCCAATGATGCAATGGTCTTGGCCTTCTCGATCACGGGCTCGCGATCGGGCGGGGAGGTAAGTGGCTTGGCGTTCTGCGTGGTTGGCGTTGTCTCGTACAGCACCACGCGACCGCCCTGAGCCTTGATCAGTTCGGCGAAACTCGGCGCGTATTTGACATACAGCGACTGATCGCCCTGTAGATCGTCACGGTAGGACTGAAGCACGACGATGTCCCAGTTCTTTCGCGGCGAATCCAGGGATTCTAGGAGTTCCCGGTGGCGACCAAGGGCGGCTTTGGCATATTTGTCCTGTGGGTCCTTTGCGATCATCTCCTCCAACGATTTGACGGTTGCCTGCTGCTCATCGCGCGTGAGTGCTGCGATCCTCACGCAGTTCTGTGTGCCCAATCGCCAATGGTCTACCAAACGGCGGCCGCCATAGATGACCGTGGCCACATCAAAACGAAGGTTCGGATTGCCGGCCTCGGCCATCGCTTTGACCACTTGAGACAGTTTGTGTCGAGCCGTGTAGCTGTTGCCTATGAACAGAACATTCAGCGTCTTATGCCCAGCGGCATCTGGCGACGGCTCGCCTGCCAGAGACGAGCAGACCGCAAGGATGACTGCCGTGAGCGCCATGGGCGCGATAAGAAAGGACTTTCGCATAATTGATCTCCTTCCGAGTTCTTCTGCGTTTAGTGACCACTTCGTGAACAACACTCAACAGAGTGACGCGCACCTCTGGCACCTCGTCAACGACTCGGTAGCTTGTCCGGCCGCTGATGCCCGATCGAACAGCGCCATTCGGCATCTCGCTCCGACGGATTGCCCTTGATGTAGGACTCGTGCGTGGAGTGAGCCGCGTCGGTGTAATCGATCGCGTGTCGAGGGCTGCCATGGATGTTCGTGTCCGGCGTCGATAGCTGCTGGGGTAAGCCGTGAACGCGAAGCCGAATTCGATCGGAATACACGTCGTAACTCGCGAAATCACAGGGATAACTTGCTGTCCCGCAAATGGACACGTGATGCACACCGTTGCGAGTGACGACGCCCGTCAAATGCAGATGCCCGGAGAGAACGGCGACAATCGACTTCGCGTGTTGGTCGACCAAGCCGAGCAACTGTTCGTCCTTTGCAGCGTAGCTGCTGAAGCCAAAACTCTTCTTGAGCACTGCTTCGTCCCGGAGCGGCACCAACGGGATATGGCAACAGACGACTATTGGCAGATTGTCGGAACCGTCGAGTACTCTACGGAACCAATCATTGCGACGTCTGCCCACGTCGCGGGAATTCGAGCTAGGGGCTCCGGAATTGTTGAGCATGACAAACAGAAGGCCTTTGTGCTTCAGCGTGTAATTCGTCCGATCCTCACCAAAGGCTTCACGGAATGGTGCTTCATAGCTCGCGTTCCCTTCCTGCTGCACGTTCTCGTGATTGCCAACCACGGGGTAGAAGGGAATCTCCAGGTCAGCCAGGAGGGTTTCTTGCAACCGGATGTCCGGCGCCAAGCTTGCCGGAGCGCCGCCGTGAATCATGTCACCGATGCCGATCACAAAGTCCGGACGAGATTGGCGCCCTGTCTTGTTGATCCAATCAACGAGATACCTCATCTTCTCATTTGCCAATCGATAGCTCGGTGGCCGCGTTTCGTCAATGTGAACATCGTTCCATTGAACAAACCGAAACAGCAGGTCGTCGACAGGTACATTGTCGCGACCCGTCGACAAGCAGTTCTGTCCCAACGCAGCGAGTGCCGCTCCATTTCCGGCGGCTCGAACGAAACCGCGGCGGGTAAGAAGGCTGTCGGACATCGTTGCCGTCTTTCGTTGTAGGGCGGTTAGGACGGGGCGCTCGCAGGTGATTGTATTCTAAGCACCACAATTCCCTTTCGCCACGTGGCAAGACGTTCCGTTGTGTCTCCAAGCCGCACTGACTGCGTGAAATGTATGGTGATGGAATCGTTGGCGCGATATCATCTGATGTGAGTTACCTGATCTTGGAGGCATGAGATGAGAGTACCCGCACTTCTTCTGGCTGTGTCCACGTTGGTCGGATCACCGATTTCGGCGAAGGAATTCGACATTACGAAATTCGGCGCCACGGGCAACGATCAGACCGATGACACCACCGCGATCGAGAATGCTCTTGCCGCCTGCGGTGAGGCCGGCGGTGGCACGGTTTTCATTCCCGCCGGTACGTTCATCCTCTCGCGACGGAACGCCGAATCGCCGATCCTCGAAGTCCCGCCCGACACTACCGTACGCGGAGAAGGTACTGCATCGATCCTCAAGTTCGATCCCGGAGTGAACCAATCCAACTTCTGGCGCATGATCGGAGCACCCGTCGCCGCAGGCACGAGGAACGTCGTCATTCGCGACCTTCATCTGGACGGATCGAATGCGCATCCGAAGTACGTCAAAGGCGAGACTCCTGAGCACAACGGCGGCCTCTGGTTCTACAATCGAGATCATCCGATCGAGAACGTCACCGTCATGAATGTATTCGCGGAAAACTTCTCCGGCGACTGCATGGCCTTCTCTTACAACTGCCGCGGCGTTACCGTGCGCGACTGCACGTTGCGCAACTTCATTCGGCAAGGCATTCAGATGGGCGGTAGCTCCGAAGCCCGCGATTACTTGGTCACCGGCTGTCGTGATCTGGGACATACCGTCCAACCCGGCGGCTCGACCATCCACGTGGAGCACGCTCGCGGGCTGAAGAACGTGATCATCGAAAACAACCAGTGCCGGAAATCGATTCTAGCCGGCGGCGTCGACGGTATGATCATCCGCGGCAACACGATTGAAGGCCGGTTGGTTGGCAACGGAAACTCGAACCTGGTAATCCACGACAACATCATTCGAGGCGCCGGGAAAGGCGGCGCAGTTGCCCAGTTCGGCTATGCCAAGGGATTCATCTTTCGCGGGAACATTGTTGAAGGGGCAGAAGGCAATCCCACCGGCTTGTACGTCTGGGGAAACTCGCGCTACAACGATCAACCCGGCGAAAACGTAACCATCGCCGACAATCAGATCACCGCAGCGGAAACAGCCATTTCACTGAACGGCACGAAAGACGTCCGTATCCACGGCAACACATTGAAAGCCCCACGCCCGCTCTTGGAGAAACGCACCGAGAACCTGACGACCGATCTCGCAGAAGAAGAATAGGCCTGCATGGCCCGAGTATTCTAGAGCCACGCTGCATTTCGGACGTCTTTGGCGATCCCTATTCATCACTCCACAGCCCGTCAAACGCGGAATTCGGACTCGGCGGCTGCAGGTGGGCTCCTCGGTTGTACTCGGCCCACAACATGGGCCACAGATCGAAGTGTTTGTCGAGCAACGTTCTGGGCGAGGGGAAGATGTACTTGATCTCTACGTTACCGTAGTCGAACAACCCGTCGGTGCCGATCGTGTTACCGCTCGGCCACCTCGACCGCACGTTCATGAGTTGCCCGACCCTGCGCACCTCGTGCGGCGTAAGCCTCGCATCGAACGTGCGACCCCAGGCGTTGGGGTTCGTCCCGTCGAGGCCGAAGTCGAAGCGGTAGTCGTAGGCGATCGACACGAACGCGGCCATCGGCACGCCTTGCTCTTGTGCGTACTCCCACGACTTGGCGGCCGTGGCCGACAGCATCAGGGCGTGCTTGGGTTCGTAGAGCTGCGCGACAACACAGGGCCATGGTGTGCCTCTGGGCCATGGGTGGTTCCGGTAGCGCCAGCCGTCACGGCCGAAGGTGAATTGGCCGTGCGCGTAGGGTGTTATCAATGCGTCCGGTGCGTAACGCTCGGCCTTCGTGACGACTTGGGCCACCATGTCCTTAATCGCCGGTGTATATCGCGGGTCCTGGCTGTACCGCTGCCACTGCCTGAGCTCGGTGCTTATGACCAAGTAGTCGGGAGGCCTAACGCCGAACACTAGTATGACACTTTCGATTGCCGGGGCTGACTTGAGAAAAGCTGGGTAGGCAGCTCCGTTTCGCTTGTCCCTACTTACTTGCCAGACGCATCTGCGGCCACGCGGATGCCCAGGTGGTGGTACCCGTCCTCGGGCGAGCGCCTGCGGCGGACCGCCGACCGGCAGAGCCTGGCGCTGAAGCCCCAGCTCCCGCCCCGGTACACCCGGAACGTGGCCATCTCTGGCCCCGTCGGGTCATCCGTCGGGGAATTAGCGTAGTACCGGCTATCATACCAATCCGCACACCATTCGCAGACGTTGCCGTGCATGTCGTACAAGCCCCAGGCGTTCGGCTTTTTCTCTCCTACCGGATGCGTTCTATAGTCGGAGCCATGCCAAGCGAATTCTCCAAGGCTTGCTGGGGCGTCTCCGAAACTGTACAGCGTCGTGCTTCCCGCACGACAAGCGTATTCCCACTCGGCTTCGG
>CAZUAH010000043.1:0-45421 GCA_964617665.1 uncultured Pirellulaceae bacterium | reverse complement strand
CGCCGATCATCATCCGGGATTCGTCTGGCAGCACCTCAATCGCCTCGTGCAGGGCTTGTCTGAAATACGTCGGACTCAACAGCGCCGACCATGTCAAATCGAGCCATGTGTTTCGGTAGACGAAGGCCATCCCTAGAAGGTCTCGGCTCCAGGGAAATGCCAGGTGCATCAATAGAAAACGGGTTTTCGGATGACGCTCGATCAGGCCCGCTGCGTTCAGCGGGTGCGATCCGCGAATAAGGGCCGAGCCAAGATGCATTTGGAACGGAATGTCGCGATCGCCAGCCAGACTGCACAAACGATCGACGACCACGTCGCCGAAGGCTTTTCGCTGATCGAGCGTCGGATCGCGCTGTCCCCAAGCTTGACGCGCGAGTCGTTCGTCCACATCGTCGAAATTGACCGAACGGTCGTAGGCCAACGCGTTCTTCAGTCCCACCTGATGTCGTTCGCCCAGCGTGTCCATCAGTACTTCGAGCATGGCCAGATAGTCGTCGAACGTGTTCAGATCGTGGCCGATGTGCCGAGCGAATTGATGCGAGCTGTTGCCGTTGTGGTCAAGAGATTCCGGGTGCCAGCCAAAGGCCAGTGCGTTGATGCGCAGGACCGAACAGTATCGCTCGCCCAAAGCCTCTCGCGCGTCCAACATAGGATCGTTGAACGGATCGGTGATGATCCGATCGATGCCTGCTCGATCCAGGACTTCACTGCGCCAAGCGTCGTCACTGTGGCGCCGGCGGATCTCGGCATCTAGTTTCTCCCAACTCTGCCGCGTGATGCCATCCTCGTCCAAATCGTAGAGATCCGTGAGGGTCTGGATCATGTTCCGGATGAACGAATTGGATCCGCTGTGTTCCACGAACTTGGCGACATCTTCCCAACTTCCTTTGCCATCGTCAGTAAACATCGGGTCTTCGAATGGTTCTTCGGTGGGCAGCGGATACGGACGGGCTTGCGTCCAACCGGCGTAACTCTGCCACAGCAATGCGAGCAAGCCAACGTCCCGGTTGCCCAGTACATCGGGCATGTGATGCTCGTGTACATCGAAAACCGGCATGTCCATTACATCGGAACGAAGATCGTCATTCACGGGATCACCTCCTTGACGGTTGTCCCTTACTGTTCGGTCTTTGAACAGCAGAGGTAACACGAGTACCAATAGGGTTCGAAAACGCCGGGGTCGTTGGCTGGCCAGGAATCCGGCCAAGGCTTGTTCTCGTCGGTGTCGATGCCCTTGCTCTCCCAACGGCCGCGAGCCCTTTGGAATCCACAGATAGAGCTTGCCTCCTCCTGATACCTGACATGGACCGTTCCACCTCTTGCTTTCCAGACAATCCAGGTGGGAGTGGCAGCCGGCAGCGGTACACCTCCGGCCGGATGCTGTATCGTGAGCCACCCGGATTCACCTGGAGGCGTCTTGCCGAAATCATACAGCAGCTTGGCGGGCGCATCGGCATGAGGTCCGCCTTCCAGCGTGCCGCCGGCATACACCGCCAACCTGATCTGCCCCACCGAAGCGAGAGGAACGAGGATCGATACCGATTTCAGCACCATGTCTTTGTCGCTCGGTGACAGTCCGCCTAAGGCACGCGTATGCGCAACTGTCGTGAATTTGCCGTGATGGACAGGATTCCCCCATCGGAAGCTGCCCTCTGGAAGCGACGGCAGATCGGGCGGTTTCGGACGTAACTTCGTGGCGTCGAATGCCACGGACCCGACCTTCGTGTTGATGGTGATCTTGCCGCTGCCGTATTCCGACTTCATACATTCCGAATCATGCAGCATCGACGGAGGATGTGGCCGCGGGGAGCCATTGATCGAGATGCTCATGTGTGTCAGATCCACGGCAACTCGATCCCCGCCTATCGTGACAGCATCGACACGATCTCCTTTCTTCTCGGGAACTGATAGCGCTGCCACAAACGCTTCTTCATCAGAGAAGGTGTCAAGATCCGAAACCTGCAAGACGTGGTAGGACTCCGAGAGTTCCATATGTGCGCACAGTCCTTTTCCGACGCGAAAGACGTTCCATTGGCCCACCTTCTCAGACTTGATACCGCCGTCCTCGAACAGCGTCCCTTGACCGAGTAGCCAATTCTTGTGCTGGACAACTCGCCCGCGCGCTTCGTAGCGCCGCTTGTGCGTGGGTACGTCCGAAAGGATAATTTCCACACGTAGACCCTGCGATGGATCGGCTCCGAACAGAACGCTGTTGTAGCGAGACTGGAGGATTCCGCCGTCCGAGTGCACCGACCCCATCGACACGTGCGGCGTGTTGTAGTAGTAGATAGCAGCCGGGAGCCAACGTTGAGTTTTCCATAACGAATCGCTCGGCCATCCCAAAAAGCGGCGGCCATTGTAGATGGTTGCCTTGCGCGTTCTTTCTTCCGCGGCCAGCGCACACACGACTGGGTGCGGACGAAACTCGCTGCATGCGAAGAACATCCCTTCGTCCTGTTTCAGTCGCGGCTCGTTACCACTGGCGATGTGGATCGTGGCCGGCTCCAGGCCGGGTACCCTCGCGTTGGCGAAATCGAATCGCGGTTCGCCCATCCCGAGCGCCAGCCACACGGTGGGCAGGAACCCGTCGTAGCGGCCATCCATCAGGTAGGCCACTTTGCGATTGGTCAACGAGCCGCCGACATCCGCCGTACGGCAGCGAAACGACGACCCTCCCAAGTACGCGTTCACGCCCAGCACAGCTCGTTCGGCCAGCATGATATTCAGGAGGTCTTGCGCACCTCGGCGTAAACCGTCGTCCGGTGCGTAATCGACCAGCACGATCAGCGGATTCGAAAAATGGTACTGGTAGCACTTCGAGTTCCACTCGACAAATCCACGTTCGAACCGCCATGCAAGGAACTGCTTGATTTCACGCACGTGGTCCGAAACATCGCCGCCGCGGTACTGTTGGGCAAACATCCCAATGGTCAAGTGCATCAAATCATGGTTCTCGGTGTGACGTGGCGGCCAGTGCGCAAGGGACGACAAGTCGTTCTGGGGCCAATTCTTCAGAATGTTGACTATGTGCGTCTCGGCCTCTTCCGACAAATGTGGCGAATCGCGGAAGTCGAGTAAGGTCTTGAGAAAACGGATGAAGTAGATGTCGGCATCACCGGGCAGCGGTCCAAAGGACTCGAAAAAACGATTGGCCTTGTCGATGTCGCGATTCAACGTCAATCGAGCGTGGTTCAGCGCCCAGCGGCGTCCGTCACGCGGGTCCATGTTCGGCTCGAGTTTTGCGAACGTGTCGGCGATCCATTGCACGTACTCGCTGCGACGTTCGGCAAGTTGCTGGTCCGCGTGCACAACCGTTGCCAGGAAGGCGATGAGCATAACGGCAAGTAAGCGTTTCATCGTCAACTCCCGAAGTGCGCAACAAGATGGCTGGCGAACGGTTTTCAGTTGGGCCTCTATTCGGCATCAAGCGTCTTTGCAGGTCCTGTAGTTGGATTCTACTATTCGTGAGGTGCAAAAACAGGCAGCCAAACAGCGGCTTGTCCATAATACCGAGTGTGATAGCCATACTGCTGGGCTCGATGAGAACGGCTTGGCGCGGTACATTGCCCACCTTAGTGCGGATATCCCTTCTGGACGCGAGACCAGAATTGGACGCGATATTTCCAGGTCGGCTGCGTGACGAGGCCCGCAAGAATTGCATGGGACGTTCATGAAAAGACGCACGATTCTCTTGATACTGGTGGTCGGCTTCCTTTTGGTGACCACTGCGTGGGCGGCGGGCGAGCCCTCGGAGTCGGCCGATGCGGAAAAATCGGGGAAGTCGACCCATCTCGTCATGATGGTGATATACGCCGTGGTTGCGCTGGGGTTTTCGTTTCTGTGTTCGGTGGCCGAGGCGGTTGTACTGAGCGTGTCGCCGTCGTTCATCGCCAATTTGGAGAAGACGCGAAAGAAGACCGCGCGTCTGCTAAAAAAGGTGAAGGTGGACATCGATCGGTCCCTGGCCGCCATCCTCACGCTGAATACGATTGCCCATACGGTCGGCGCGGGAGGGGCGGGAGCCGAGGCGGCTGCCTATTACGGTGACGAATGGGTGGGCCTCGCAATGGCCATCCTGACACTGCTGATTCTCTTCCTCTCAGAAATTATCCCCAAGACACTGGGTGCCCTGTACTGGCGACGCTTGGCACCGGTCACAGCTCGCTTTGTGCAACTGCTCATCTTGGTGTTGTATCCGTTGATTTACGTGTCGGAACTGCTCACGAAACTGCTTTCACGGGGCCATTCCGTACATTCGTTCAGCCGCGAAGAATTCACGGCGCTTGCCGAAATCGGGGCCGAGGCCGGCCAACTGGATCCTCGGGAGTCGCGGATACTGAAGAACCTGCTTCGCTTTCCCAGCTTGTGTGCCGAAGACGTCATGACGCCAAGTACGGTCGTCTTTCATCTACAGCAGGATCTTTCGGTGCACGAGGCGATGCAGCAACATCAGGAAATTAGCTTCACGCGGATCCCTATCTACGGCAAAGATCCGGATGACTTTACGGGCTTCGTTCTCAAGACCGATTTGCTGCAGGATGAACACCGCAAACAAGGGGCGACCAAGCTGCGGCAACTCAAGCGAGAAATCCTGGCCGTCAAAGACAAGACGCCACTGAGCCAAGTGCTGGGGACTCTGCTGGAAAGCCGAGCCCACATTCTGCTGGTTGTCGATGACTACGGCGGCATGGAGGGTGTGCTCACGCTCGAAGATGCAGTGGAAACACTGATCGGCATCGAGATCGTGGACGAAGCCGACAAGATCGATGACATGCGTCGCTTGGCGCGGCAGAAATGGGAGCAGCGGATGAAGGAAATCGGCATCGACGTGCGGGAAAGCGATGACTTCAAGCCTGCCCCGCAAGACATCATGGAAGACGAGCCTGACTCCAACCCGATGCCAGAGCAGCAGGACGATGTTGAGTAGCGTCATACTCGGCATGCAATGTGCGCATGAATACTACGCTGGAATTGATCGCCACAACGGCATTCGGGTTGGAGGCCGTCGTCAAACGCGAACTAGCCGACTTGGGATACGAAGGCAAGATCATCGCTCCTGGCCGGATTCGGTTTGACGGCAATATCGCGGCGATTTGCCGAACCAACCTGTGGTTGCGCACAGCGGATCGCGTCCTGCTGCAGATGGCCACGTTTCCGGCCCAGGACTTCGATGCCCTTTTTGAGACCACAAAGGGCTTGGACTGGAACGCGTGGATCGCAGCGGACGGCGCTTTTCCAGTGATCGGCCGTTCGCTTAAGTCGCAGCTTTCCAGCGTTCCGGCGTGTCAGCGAGCTGTGAAGAAGGCCGTTGTCGAAAGCCTGCAACTCGCACACCAAACCGACTCGCTCCCCGAAACCGGTCCGCAGTACAAGATCGAAGTTGCGATTCTGAAAGACCAGGTCACACTTACAATCGACACGACAGGCCCCAGCCTGCATAAACGAGGCTACCGACTACAGGCAGCCAAGGCACCCCTGAAGGAAACGCTCGCCGCGGCGATGATCCTGCTGAGCTTCTGGGATCGCGATCGCCCGTTGATCGATCCGTTTTGTGGCAGCGGAACGATTCCCATCGAAGCGGCATTGATCGGGCGGGACATAGCGCCCGGACTCAAGCGTTCGTTCGCCGCTGAAGCGTGGCCGAATGTCGCAACGCCGTTATGGGAAGAGGCTCGCACCGAAGCTCGTGACTTGGCTCAAGCGGATCTACCCGAGCGTTTGATGGGCACTGATATCGATCAGCGGGCTCTTCGATCCGCACGGCACAATGCCGAGCAAGCTGGCGTGGCCGAACAAGTACACTTTCAGGAGCGGTCGTTTGAACGGCTCACGAGCAAACGAAAGTTCGGCTGCGTCATCACGAACCCTCCCTACGGCCAGCGAATGGGTGAAAGCCGCGACCTGGAATCGTTGTATCAGTCCATGCCGGAAGTCTTGAGAAAGCTACCAACGTGGTCACATTTCATTCTCACAGCGTATCCTGGTTTCGAGACGCTAATCCAACGTTCGGCGGACCGGCGCCGCAAGCTCTACAACGGGCGCATCGAATGCACATACTTTCAATTCCACGGTCCGAGGCCTTCAGATACGTATCGGAACGAAGTCACTTCTGACACGGGTGACCGCGAACGTGAGGTCGATCGCGGCACAAGCGCGGAGTCGCAGCCAGCGGAGGGCTCTCGCCAAGGTGCCGTAGACACGCAGAATGCCGAACCCGCCGAGCGAGCCATTCCTCCAGTGTTCGGCGGGCTATCGGAAAAGGCCTTTGAGCAAGCGGAGCTTTTCCGAAGGCGTCTGGAGAAACGATCCCGTCATCTGCGCCGTTGGCCATCGAAGCAGGGAATCACTTGCTATCGAGTGTACGAGCGGGACATCCCGGAAATCCCGCTCGTTGTGGATCGTTACGAGGATCATCTGCACATCACCGAATACGAACGTCCCCACGACCGCGATCTTGGCGAACACGCTGACTGGCTGGATTTGATGGCACGTACGGCTGGCGAAACGCTGGGTGTAGATCGTCGCAGTGTTTTCTTGAAACGCCGTCGCCGTCAACGTGGCACGATTCAACATGAACACCTAGCCGACCACCGGCACGAAATCACGGTCAATGAAGGCAACCTGCAATTCATCGTGAATCTCTCCGATTACGTCGACACGGGGTTGTTCTTGGACCATCGAATCACTCGTGCGATGGTTCGCGATGTTGCCGAGGGTTCGAACTTCCTGAACCTGTTCGGTTATACCGGGGCGTTTACGGTCTACGCGGCCAGCGGCGGTGCCGCGCGCACGACGACGCTCGATTGGTCTGGAACATATCTCGACTGGGCCGAACGGAACATGTCGATCAACGGCTTCACCGGTCGGCAGCATCGCTTTGTGCGTTGCGACGCACTGACCTACGTGCGACAGCTTCCGAAGATCGCCACGTTCAATCTAGCGGTTGTGGATCCGCCGACGTTCTCCAACAGCAAACGGACTGATGAAGTCTGGGACATCCAGCGCGATCACGCGGAGTTGCTCAACGAATTGCTGCAGCGGATGAATCGCGGCGGCGTGATCTACTTTTCCAGCAACTTCCGTCGCTTCAAGTTGGGCGAGGCCGCGATCAAATCAGCGAAGATCCGGGAAATCAGCAAGCAGACCGTGCCACCGGATTTCAGAAATCGCCGAATTCATCGTTGTTGGCGCATCGTTTCGTGAACGTGCGCGTTTGGCAAGACGTTCGGAAGGATGCTACTCATTGGCTGACCTCCGGTACACGCAGTACAGCCCGATAGATCCGGTCCTTCTGTTCGTAAAGCACGGTCCAGTTGCCGTTTGCCACGAACGGGTTTGATAGTGTCTCTGCCGCGACGGACGCGCGGAAGTTGACCGGTGGTCCCTTCCGCCAGTGCTTCAGGTCAGCGGAAAACCAGTAGCGGCGTTTGTCCAGGTCGGTCGGCTGTGAGATGCCAATATATCGCCCGCCTGCCCGCGTGATTGCCAGCGAGGCCATTTCCTCCGTCACTGGAATCACCGGGCTGTCCGTGCATCGTCGCCAACGCCGTAGATCGGCGCTCACGGCCAGACCTGCGCCTTGTCGCTGGTAACGTGTCTCCATGCCGCGGAAAAGAAGGTAGTACTTGCCCTCCACTTCAAACACCGGCGCTGGGTGAGTCGACAGGAAGGCGTCCCAGTCACTGGGCCGGCTTTTTAGAACTGGATTGTCGGCCGACTTTGTCCAAGGCCCAGTCAGTTTGCGTGCCATGGCCAAACCAATCTGCTTGGTGCTTGTGTTAAGACCCGAGTAGAACAGATGATACAACCCATCGCGCTTCGTCACGCCGGCCGGCAACTTGGCCACTACGCTGTCCCATGCCTCGGTTTCGCCCACGTCGAGAATGGGGTTGCCGGCCGCTTTTTCCCAGCGGCGCCCGTCGACGGACACCGCCAGCCCGAACGCCTCATGGCCACCCCGGCTGAACGGTTTGTCCTGTGCTTCGAAAAAGCAATAGTAGTTCCCGCCCTCGACATGAACGTAGGGATTATCCACGGCGTAATGGTCCCACGCCCCGGCCGCACCACGATCAATGACCGGTTGTCCCCACGGCGTTTCCACCCAAGTGCCCGCTGGGTCCAGCGAGGGCGGCGCGGCGGCAAGGCACGCGTCGAGCTCTCTAACCATCGTTGCAGGGTCCGCTCGATCGGGCTGGTAAGCCGTTTCGCCGGCGTCGGTTTGACGACCGCAGAGTTCCCGTACGGTGCCAGCGCCGTCGTCACCAGCCTGCGCGGGTGCAATCGATCCCACCATCAGATGCAGCGTAGTGACCAAGCCGATGATCGCACATCGGCGAGCAAGCAAGTGGCATGTCGAATGAGATTCTCGATCGGGAAACGTAAGGACGGCTCGTGCCTGCGAGACTGTTGTGAGTTTCATATTGCACCTCCTTGTCAAGCATCAATCGGTGATTCATCACTGATGATACAAATGACTCTTATCGATAGCGAAGCGATGCGGAGCTGGAAATTGTGTGCATGGAGTAAGCCGGGCGTCCAGTCGTGTCTTTGTCGGTGGATAGCGTCTTCTCGGCCGGCAGCGTAGATTTGCTTGGAACGCAATAACATCAAACAAGTCGTAGTGTTCCGACAGGTTCGAAGCTGGACAATTGGAAGGACCGGCACAGCGTCCCAGGATTCAACTTGTTGCAGTGGCCACGGGACTGCTATTCTCCCGCGCGGCCCCCTCCTTACCATCTACCGCCCCGCGCTGATATGGTATGAGGTTCTATTTCCCCGAATCCCCCTGCCCGGAGTACCGATGCGGCGTAACGATATTAGGAATATTGCGATCATTGCCCACGTTGACCATGGAAAGACGACGTTGGTCGACTGCTTGTTGCGTCAGGGTGGCGAGTTTAGGGACAGCCAATTGGTGGGTGAATGCATCCTCGACTCGAACGACTTGGAGCGGGAACGGGGAATCACGATTTTGTCCAAGAATATTGCCTTGAACTACCGAGGCGTGAAGGTGAACCTGATCGATACGCCAGGACACGCCGACTTTGGTGGCGAGGTGGAACGCGTGTTGCGCATGGCCGACGGGGCGCTAGTGCTGGTCGATGCGGTCGAGGGCCCCATGCCACAGACGCGGTTCGTTTTGTCGAAAGCCCTGGAATGTCGCTTGCAGCCGGTGGTGGTGGTAAACAAGATCGACCGGCCTGATGCCCGGCCGAACGAAGTGCTGAACGAGACGTATGAACTGCTCTTGGACATGGGCGCCGAAGATGTATTAGGTGACTTCCCACACATTTTTTCAACCAGCAAGGAAGGCTATGCTACCTCGGATCCGGACCAACCGGGCGACTCGATGCAGCCGCTGTTCGACATGATGCTCGAGGCCATCCCAGGGCCGGAGATTGACGCCGAGGCGGCTCTGCAAATGCTAGTGACCACGCTGGACTGGTCGGACTACGTGGGTCGCATCGCCGTGGGGCGGATCTATTCTGGCAATGTTCGCCAAGGCCAACAGGTCGCGTTGATGCAGGCAGACGGTCGGATGGTCTCTGCCAAAGTAAACGAGGTCCACCTCTTTGACAAATTGGGGCGCGTTCAAGTCGAGGAGGCCACCGCCGGAGACGTGGCCGCGCTGACGGGGTTGGATGCGGTCACCATCGGCGACACGATCAGCGACGCGCGCGTCCCGCGTGCGCTACCCAGAGTGGAGGTTGACGAGCCGACTATCCAAATGGTCTTTGGCATCAATACCTCGCCACTGGCCGGCAAAGACGGCAAGTACGTCACGAACCGGCAACTCCGCGAACGGCTTTTCAAGGAAGTGGAACGCAATGTCGCGCTGCGCGTCGAGTCGCTGGATGGCACCGATTCCTTCCAGGTTTCCGGGCGTGGAGTGCTGCACCTGTCGGTGTTGATCGAGACGATGCGGCGCGAGGGCTTCGAGATGTCGATCGGCAAGCCCCGAGTAATCGTGCACGACAATAACGGCGTGCTGGAAGAACCGTTCGAAAGCCTCGTGGTCGAAGTCCCACACGACAAGCTGGGCGCAGTGATGGAAACAGTCGGCGCCCGTCGCGGCCAACTAGTCGAAATGACCAACCACGGCGACTACACCTACGCCGTATTTCTAATCCCCGCCCAAGGTCTCATCGGTCTGCGAACACGATTGCTGAATGCCACGCAAGGAACGGCGATCATCCACCATCGCTTCGAGTGCTATCGTCCTATCGAGGGTGACATGCCACGCCGGCCCAATGGAGTGCTGGTTTCGATGACCGCCGGTCGAGCGGTGGCCTTTGGTCTGGACGGGCTGCAGGAACGGGCCGAGATGTTTGTGGGCCCAGGCGATGCGGTCTACGTGGGCATGATCGTAGGTGAAAACAGCCGCACAGGCGACATGTCGGTTAATCCCACTAAGGAGAAGAACCTCACCAACATCCGTGCTGCCGGTAGCGACCGCAATATCCTTTTGAAACCGCCACGCGTGTTGTCGTTGGAAGCCGCGTTGGAATACATCGAGGAAGACGAGCTGGTCGAGGTGACACCCCGCCAGATCCGACTTCGCAAGGTCGTGCTGAAAGAAGCCGACCGACGACGCCTGGCACGCCAGAAAGCGTCGTAGCAGTCGTTCTTCAGCTTCTTGGCTTCCTAGCAACGCTCACGAACCAAAATCCAATGGGGACGCTATTTCATGGGCAATGCTAATCGGCGGATGCCTGAATGACCGCGAAATCAACCCAGTTGCTTAACCGGCCGCCACGGTTGCAGGCGACCACATAATCGCCCGCATCCAGCCCATTGGGCACCTGCAAATACAACTGCGTGTCGCTGAGCACTTGGGCATACGCGACGCGACTCCCCTGCACGGTTGTCGGCAACGGCTGGTGGGTTTTGGGATGAAACCACAATTCGACCAACGCGGCATCGCCGAAATTGCGGCCATCCACGGTTATCATCTTGAAGGGCGATTGGGGATTGGGGATGATCTCAGTGATTGCCGGAGCAGCCGACGGCGGTGTGTTTACGTTCAACTCGACCGGGTTGCTGGTCAGCGGTTCGCCGTCCTTGTCGACGATAACGCGGACAATCATCTGCGTCGCGCTCAAGTCATCGGGCAAAACGACCTCAAGCGCTGTTCCCGCCGTAGACGCAACCGACGGCTTCAGATCGGCCAGGACTCCAACGCTCCCGTCGGCCAGACTCTTCATAATCTGAATCGTGTTCTGCGACCGCTCAACCGCGAAATATCGGCCAACGAGGGTGATGGTTGACCCCGGCTCGTACCCCGCCGCTTCCTCCGGAACAACACGATCGATTCGGGGCATGAAAACGAATCCGGACCAGCGATTCAAATCCGCGGAAACCGACGCAGTTGTCCAAGACGATACGCTGTTCTTGTTCGCTTCGGTCACGTCAGAAAACTGCACCAGGGTCGTCTCCTCGGGTTCGACTTCGTCGTCCAGCGGAAGCAACATTACTTCGGCTGGTTCGACGTCGTCATTCAGCGGTAACAGCATGACTTCTTCGGGGTCACCGTTGTCAAGCGGCATCAATACGACCTCTTCCGGAACGGCCAGTTTCAGTGTGCCCATCGGATCTTTGCTGCTGGCCGTCGACTTCCACTCCTTCGATCCCGGCAATAGCATCTGCATGCCAACCTGAGCGCGAAAGGTATTCACAAGCTCAAGGTCACTCAAGTATTCGTCGACCATCTCTCGCGTTTCTTCAAACTCGGCCAATTGGACCACTTCTTTCGCCTCAGAGTCCTTGCGCGATTCGTCGAAGCGGCGTCTGATTTCCTTCAAAATTGCAGCGTCCGACGGATTGGCTCGCGCGTGGTTTATAAGCACGATTTGACGCAGTATCTTGGTTTGCAGCGCCTCCTTTGCCTTTTCCATCTTCTTCGAGTCCAACAACGTTTCGAACTTCGTCGCAATCGCCGCGCGGTCTTTTCCAGATCTCGCGGGGAGCTTGCGGCTTGCCAGCGAGGACGAAGCCTTGACGTATTTGTCCAGACGCTGGTGAGTCATCGCGAACCCGGCCAACTTGACGATCTTCTCGTATTTCGAGTCCTTGCTGGCCTCGTCGTAGGTTGCGAGGATCTTCTTCATCATCGCGAGCGATTCTCGATCGGTCCTGCCCGTCGTTTTATCGATCAAACGCACCAGTTCTTCCGTCTGCAGGTGTTTCTTCCATCCGTCGCCGGTGTTCAACTTCCCCAGCGAACGACTCAGCTCGGCAAGACTTGGCGAAAGCTGACTGCGATGATATTCGGCCGGTTCTGCGCTGAACGGCTCCAATGCCACATGTACCGCTCGAAAGCCGAACATGCTGGCGATCTTCTTGTATTGGGAGTTCTTGGCGATATCGTCGTATTTCTTCAGCAGTTCCTTGAGCAGCTTCCGCGTCTCGTTGTCCGGCAATTCGCTTTCATTCTCAGCGGTGATACCTTGGAGCGTTTTCGTTTGGAGCGCCTCTTGCCATGCATCGCCAGTCCGAATCGTCTTTAGATCCTTCTCCAGTTCCTTGGCACTGCGCTGCAGAAACGTTCGCAGGTCCTTGATCGGAAACTGTGACAACTGCTCTTTCGAAGGAACGGTTCGCGTCGACGTGGTTATGCCTTCGACATTCAAGCGGGGTTGAACCGTCGTCCCTTGTTCGGTTGCCGGTGGAAAAAGCAGCTGCATGAGTTCCGCAGCCGACAGTTGCGGATTCGTGACGTTAGATCGTGGATTACTTCGCGCAGTGTTGGCGGGCGGGCGAGCGATCGCGACGCGGCGTGTCAGATTGAATGGGCCCGATTTGCCGCCTGTGCCGGTGTAACGACCGCTCAAGCGGTCACCATCCGGCGAGAGGGACAGAAAGCCAGTGCCGCCGATACCGGGCACGATCATGAATCGGAAACTGAGCGTGTTTCCTTGCAGGGCTCCAGTGATGGATGCCGTTGCGCCGTTGGGATAACGCAGCGTCCCACTGACTTGGTTGCCAGACTGTCGGAAACTCACGGAACCAAGATTCGACGACCAATTGCCGCTGACGTTGGCGGCGGATGCGTGGTCAGTAGCCAGGCAAACCAGCCAGAGCGCGAGTACTGCGACGACTATCCTGCAAGGGGATCCGAGTCTTGTCCGGTGCATTTGAAGGCTCCCATCATCGTCGTGCGAAGTTGGAATCTGAGGGGCTGATTGGAACATCAAGCCTCATAAGCATTTACCCGTCGGCGGAGCCTCAAGAAAACAGGCGTGAGGCCATATGTGCGGCGACCGATCAGAGAATGGGCAAAGTGCGAGGGCCTGATCGAGTTCGTTCTTCGTCCATTTGGGGGTGCTGAAGGCTCGTGCTAACCATCAGCCCTCGAACTCGATAGGGCGTGCTTGATTCACAAGTCTGCGTCTCAGCACAAGATTTGTCAGACTAATCCCGATCGGGCTGTCATTTCGCCGAGGCGGAGCGAGGAGTTGACGTGTCTGTTCGGTCGAACGAGAGGGAGTATGCATCCAGAATAGAACTAACCGACACGTCGTTCGTGGTGAAGAGGAATTCCAGTCGCACAGCTTGATCCAGCCGCATCTTAGTCTCATTCTTCACGTGTTTCATGAGCGTGTTTCCCGATCCATCCAGGATGTTTACTTCGAGGGTGGTACCGGGCGGCGTCCGAGCATCGTGTCGTAGGCGGTTGAAGAATCCGCTGGGTGGCAGCGTTAGGAGTTCAGTCACAAATCTCCCCTGATCGCGATAACGGCCGTCGGTCTTCTCTAACACGAGGTTGTCGGTGCCGTTGGTAACGCACTGTTTTCGCCCGCGATAGATGAAATACGTATCCTCGTAGGCCCAAGGCAGCGCGCTTAGCCGCTGGTAGTCCCGACGCCGCTGGAAGTGTTCGGTATTAGGTCCAAAACCGCGCGTCTGGATCACGTCCAATCCGCCGCTGCCGGAAACGACCAGTTCCAGGTATGGATCGTCGTCGATGTTACAGCAGAACGCCTTGCCCCAGTACCTCGGCCCTCCCACGTCAAGGCGGTCAAGGATGTCACCGGACGACGAGAGCGCAAACACCACGCCGTTGCTTCCAGCGCCAGGACCGTCGAAGTAGCCACCGTTAGTCATAGCCAAGATTTCCAGCCCAGGGTTTCCATCGAGGTCGCAGAGGATGGGTGTCATGTATGCGTGGGCCTTGTCGTCGAGTTCCGGACGCAAATCCCTTCGCCATTTGAATTGCCCCTGTGCATCAAGGCAGTAGACCTCGCTTCCGAAGGTCATCCCGACGATTTCAACCGATCCGTCACCATCCAGGTCGGCGACGTTGGGAGAGTCTTCGCCACTGAGTCCTTCTACCTTCCACAGCAACGTGCCATCGCTCTCGAAAGCATAGACGGCGTCGTGAGCCTCGTCGCCAGCGTAGTTGTCCACGGACTTGATGATCTCGACTCGGCCATCCCCGTCGATATCAGCCAGCACGGGATCGGCGCTCGATGCGTTATCGTCGGTTTTGTACGACCAGACGGAATCCAGCGTGATCGGATCGTAGCGGTGCAAGACGCCTTTTCCTCCTCTGTCGTCACCGGAGCCTGCAAACAGGTCCCAGCGTCCGTCGCCGTCCACATCCATCGCCGTGGTATGGCAGCCACACTGAATCCAGTTCGGCCGTCGAGCGATGGGAGTTAGTTCCTGCATGTTCAGACGAACCAGGTATTTGGAACGTGTCCCTAGATAGCCGTCCAATATGCCGTCGTGATCGGCGTCGATGATTACCGGTGTGTTTCCAACTTTCGAGTCGCCCGCGTCCCAGCGCTCAACGATCTGACCCGAGTGATCGAGCACGTACAGCCGGCCGGGAGCGCTCGTCAAAAACAGAATCTCGTACAGGTTGTCGCCGTTCAGATCATGGGCCGAGATCGACTGACACTGACCCGGCAGTGGTGTACTCCACAGAACCGTACCATCCGCTGCACGAAGCAAATGGCATGTCTTGTGTGTTCGCGAGCCGTAGACGAGTTCACGTTGGCCGTCGTCGTCGAAGTCAACACACGATTGCACCAGCGTGAACATGGATTCACGGATTCCGTACTGATAGCGAAACAGCTTGGTTTCGGCCGGATGGAAGGCGGGATTCTGCACGACGGGTTTTACGGTGCCATCTGTTGTCGTCCGGCCGCTCAAGTCCCCGGCAGTCATGGGGCGACTCTGGGGGTAATCGGGAATCGTGATGGCCAGCGTACGCTCGATTCTGTGGCGGCGAGCGTCGGCGTCTGCTAATGGATCGAAGGCTGCTTCGGCGAGCAGAGCCAGAGACAAGGGGCCGCCGCGGTCAGGATACTCCTCCAACATGAGCTGATCCTTCTGGACCGGGAAACTTCCATACCGGCCGCCGTAGAAACGGTAGCAGAACCCGTGGGCATGGACGTTCCGCTCGGCGCTCATGCGGAAATCGTTGTACAGGAAGTCGATTTCGGCACGCACATCGACGCCTTTCAGGGCCGAACGGTACAGCCTCAGATACGTGCCAAACTTGGGACCTAGGTCGTGCCAGCGTTTCCGGTGCTCGCGGTCGCGAAAGGTGTTTACGTGCCAATCGAGCGGGCCTTCCAGCGGTTTCAGTTCGTCTGCGAGCCGTCGTGCAGTGGCCACGTCCGGCACGGGTTGCTTCATGACACGCACGATGGGCATGTCAGGGCGGTGTTTGCGGACGATTTCTGTCATCTCGGCAAGAAGCACATTCTCGGGAAACGGGTTCTTTTTGCCCTGGCACGTTTCGCACCTGCAGTACACGCCATCGTGATACGGCGATTCGATGATCGCGCCGTCGAAGCGCGGCTCCTGAGTGATCAACTCGGTCAAGCGGTCCACGTACCACTTGCGCACCGCTGGATCTCGCGGACAATCGGCTGCGTTGTCCGAGCCCATTTCCGTCTTTGTGATCGACGGCGGTGGATCCTCGTGTCCCGGTCTGTAGGGCACGTAATGGACGAAGACCCGCACACCGCGCGAATGCGAGTACGCAATGAATTCCTTGGCGGCTTGTCGATAGGCCCTGAAATTCGACCAGACGAAATTCACGTGGGTAACCTTCCATTCGCTGAGCCAGTCGACGAAGTACTGCTTGTCGAAGACCACGTCGCGGCTGAAGCGGTTCAAACTGGGCTTGTGCATGAAGCCTTCGTGGTCGTTCGTCGCCGAGAATAGATTGCAGCCCGATTCAGACAGCATCCGGACCTTCAACGCGGGAGCCAGCGACACTCGCGCCCGACGAAGCACGATCTCGTCGGCTTCCTTGTAGAAGTGGTAGTGGCAGAAATCACGGACGGCATACAGCACACCTCGAGGATCGGCCCCAGCAAGCACCACTAGCCAATAGTTGCCTTCTGGTCGCTTAGGGTTCGTGTCGATACACAGCGAATACCCTTGCTCCGAGTTGTTGGACTCGTAGAAGTCGGCATCGGCCAGCCGTTTCAGTACAGGAACTTCATCCGCCCGGCCCAGCACCACAAAGTTGGCATCGGTTGGAAGTGTGTCATCCGATGCGTCACCCACTTTGATGCATTTAGGTTTCACGCCAGTGACACGCTGGACATGGCTGACCAACTCCGAGGCGGCGTATTGTTGGAGGTCATCGGCTCGGTTCGATACGACGACTACAATCTCCCGCCCCAGGCTCTTGCTATGCAGGTTCACGTGGCTGTCAGCCGCCGGTGCCGCGCCGGTCAAACACAGTGCGGAAACTGCGCCGAATAGAGTGTTCCGGACGATCATGTGGCCTACCTCGTTTAGTAACCCAGCCCGAACCCGCGGGGTCCGGCCGACAAATCGAAGTCGCGGGAATAGTGTTCGTCACGCTCTGTCGTGAGCGCATGTCATCACAGCGGAGCGTGATGACTACACTGAAGACGCGAAAGCCATTTGTCGGCGGATCGCAAGCACTCCGACACGTGTGGCGCCCAGTGTACGAAAAGCCCGATTCGATGGAAAGTTCTGGAGCGTGAAGTGCCAATCTTGCCTCGCCGTCCCCGGTCCGAAAACGCACGCCACCCGAATGCCGCCTGCGCCCCTGGGTACCACGTACGTCCTCGAATATTTACGATACACAGCATTCCTTTCTCCCTGGGGCGACGATCCAAGTGGGTGTCGGAGTCAGATTTACTTGGCTTTCGTGAAAATAACCAGATACGCACGTGATGATGGGGTTGAAATCGCGAGCAGATGTAAGGATAGCAGGTTCATCTGTGAACTAGGAGACTGGCGATGAATGGCTCACGCAACGGGAACGCGGCTTGGTGGGCTGCACTGAAGGTTGCCTGCATTTTCTTGGTTGCGTCAACAATTTGGATTGTTGGCTCGGACTTCGTGGCGGAACGTCTGGCGCCGACTGAAGAAGTGTTGGCGGGCTTTCAGACATACAAGGGCCTCGTGTATACGGCGATCATGAGTCTGCTGATCTGCGTGGCGGTCAGGCACTCCTTCACAAGAGAACAGCGAGTCTGGGCGGCGTTGCGCGAAGGCGAGGCCAAATACCGCCGGTTGGTTGAGTCGCTTGATCGGGAATACCTCATTTTCTCACATGGGGCGGACGGCGTGTTTACTTACGTGAGTCCATCGGTCGAGAATGTTCTTGGTTACTCACAAGATGAATACGCGAAACACTACGCGGAGACATTTACGGAGAGTGTTGCGAACACCGACGCCGTCCGTCATACGGAGGCGAGTCTTCGCGGTGAGCGACAGCCTCCGTACGAGATCGAGGTGCGACACAAAGACGGCTCGACTCGGCAGATGAATGTGATCGAGATCCCCGTTTTCGACGAAGACGGGAAGGTCTTGGCGGTGGAGGGGATAGCGCGGGATATCACAGAACAGAAGAAAGCGGACGAGGTCCTTCGAGCGAGTGAGGAGCGCTACCGTTCTTTGTTCGAAGCTGCCAACGACGCGGTCTTCCTCGTGGAGGGCGATCGGTTCATTGAGTGCAATTCTCGGACATTGGAGATGTTCGACTGTACCTTCGAGCAGATTCTCCAAGAGACTCCCTTTCGATTCTCGCCGCCCCAGCAGCCGGACGGATCCGATTCCGGGGAGAAGGCCCTTGAATTGATTGCCAAGGCGTATGCCGGGCGGCCTCAGTTCTTCGAGTGGCGGCATTGTCGGTACGACGGTAGTCCTTTCGACGCCGAGGTAGGTCTGAACCGCTTCGAGATTGCCGGCGAGTATCAGCTTTTCGCGATCGTGCGTGATATCACCGAGCGCAAGCGGGCGGCGGACGCGGTTGCCGCCAGCGAGCGACTGTACAGAACGCTGTTCGAGTCCGCCGGCGATGGCATTGGCCTTGTTAAGATAGTCGGAGACGGAATTCGCTATGTCGACTGCAATGCACGCCAGGCCGAAATGTACGGCTGTCGTCGCGAAGAGGTCCTCGGTTGTTCGCCCGTTGACTTCTCACCCACGATGCAGGCGGACGGGCGCTCATCCGCAGAAAAGGCCACAGAGGTGGCCACGGCAGCCCTCGCGGGGGTGTCCCAGCTGCTCCAATGGAAGCGCCGCGCGAAGGACGGGGCGCTGTTTGACACCGAGGTGACGCTGACCTTGGCTGACATCGCAGGCGAGCAACTGCTAATGACCATCGTACGTGACATCACCGATCGCAAACGCGCGGAGAAGGAGCTGCGAGATAGTGAAAGAAAGCTGAATGCGATCTTCAACCACCATCATCAACTCACGGGGCTGCTAGATGCTGACGGCCGGCTTCTTGCTGCGAACAAAACGGCCCTGGAATTCGCCGGTGTCGACGAATCGGAGGTCATCGGGCGGTATCTTTGGGAGAGTCCCTGGTGGGATCCTTCACAGCAACTCGAAATACGGCGAGCAATTGAACGTGCTGCCAAGGGTGAATTCGTCCGGATCGAATCACCCCATACCAGAGCAGACGGCGAGATTCGAGACTTCGACTTCTCGTTGAGCCCGGTTCACGACGACGATGGCAATGTGGTCTACCTCGTGCCGGAAGGTCGCGATATCACGAAAATCAAGCGGGCGGCGCAAGAGCTGCGCAAGGCGCACGACGAACTCGAACAACGCGTGGACGAGCGGACAGCGGAGTTGGCCAATTCGAATCGGCGTCTGGAGGAGGCCAACGTACGGCTCAAACAGATCGATCAACTCAAGAGCATGTTCATCGCATCCATGTCGCACGAGTTACGTACGCCGCTGAATTCCATCATTGGGTTTACGGGGATCGTCTTGCAGGGCATGTCCGGCGAGTTGACCGACAAACAGCGGGATCATCTCAGCCGCTCGTACGGTTCCGCAAAGCACCTGCTGGAACTGATCACGGACGTCATCGATATCTCGAAGATCGAAGCGGGCCGGATCGACCTGTTTCCCGCGGAGTGTGTTCTGGCGGATGTCGTGGACGAAGCGATTGAATCTGTACGCCCGCAGGCCGAAAACAAGGGACTTGGCCTCGCGGCGACAGTGCCGGAAGACTGTGTGCTTTACACCGACCGGCTACGTCTGCTCCAATGTCTGCTGAACTTCCTCAGCAACGCGGTCAAGTATTCCGAAGCTGGTGAAATTACGTTGTGCGCAAGCGTGGAGGGCGAGGAGATCGAGATCGCGGTGAGCGACACAGGGATCGGGATTGCCGAAGAGGACATGCCCAAGGTGTTCGAGGCGTTTGAGCGATTGGATTCCCACTTGCGGGTGCCAGCCGGAGGGGCCGGACTAGGGCTACATCTAACCAGAAAGATTGCCACGGATCTGCTCCGCGGGAGCGTCGCCGTGCACAGCGAACTGGGAAAGGGCAGCACGTTCACATTGCGAATTCCCAAGCACCTGAAGCGCGACGACGATTTGGTCGGAGCTCAAGGAGAAGTGCCATGAGCCGAGTGTTAATCATTGAGGATGATGATAACAACATGGAGTTGATCTCCTTTGTTTTGGAGACCAACGGCTATCAGGTCATCAAAGCCGAAACGGGACACGGTGGATACAACTCCGCCAAAGAGAACAAACCGGATTTCGTCATTCTCGACATCCAGTTGCCGGATATCACTGGATTCGAGGTGTTGGACATGCTCCGAGCTTGCGCGGAGACTCACGATATTCCCGTGATCGCCATGACCTCCTACGCCATGGCAGGCGATCGCGAGCGCATGCTGGCCGCTGGCTGCAACGGTTATATAGAAAAGCCCATCGATCCGGAACGCGTGGTGAGTCAGGTCAAACGGGCCATTGGAGAATCGACATGAGAATCCTCGTAGTCGACGACGAAGAGAACAATCGCATTCTGCTATTGGAAATGCTTCGGGCTCACGGTTATGAGGTCGTGATGGCCAATAATGGTCGAGAAGCTCTGGAAGTCGCCCGGTCGTCTGGAGTCGATCTGATCATCTCGGACATCATGATGCCCGAGATGGACGGCTTCGACCTGTGCCGTCACGTCAAACGCGACGATACACTGAGGGCGTTGCCCTTCGTCTTCTACACGGCCACCTATACCGAGGCCCAAGACGAGCGTCTGGCGATGGAGTTAGGGGCTTCTCGCTTTATCATCAAACCGATGGAGGCCGACGCCTTTATCAAGGAAATCCAACAGGTCATAGAGAAGCACGAAGCCGAAAAGCTCGAGGTCCCGACGCAGCCGGCACAGGATGTCGAGACGCTGGACGCCCTGCATCTGCAGTCGGTCACCAAAAAGCTGATGAAAAAGGTCCAGCAACTGGAAGACGCGTTGTCGGCATTGGAGAAGAGCGAGGAGCAATACCGGACACTGTTTGAATCTGCCAGCGACGCCATTCTACTATTGGACGGTGATCGCTTCGTGGACTGTAACGCCAGGGCTCTGGAGATGTTGCGTTGCACGCGCGAGCAACTGATCGGCCAGACTCCACAGTGGCTGTCTCCCGAGCGCCAGCCCGATGGCTCGCTTTCAACTGAGTCGTCCGCCCAGCGATTCGCAGCCGCGTTCCGGGGCGAGCCGCAGTTCTTTGAATGGCGAACGCTCCGAACCGATGGCAGCCTCTTCGACGCCGAGGTCAATCTGAACCGCATCGAAGTCTCGAACAGAGCAATGGTCCTTGCCCAAGTTCGCGACGTCACGGATCGCAAGCGGGCGGCGGAGGAATTGCGGGAAAGTGAAATGAAACTGAATGCGATCTTCGATCATCACTTTCAGTTTACGGGTCTGCTTGACGTTGAAGGCCGGATTCTCGCTGCGAACAGAACGGCCTTGGATTTCGCCGGTGTCGACGAGTCACAAGTCGTCGGGCAGTGCCTCTGCAATACTCCTTGGTGGGATGATCAGCAACGCCTCACGATAACGAGCGCAATCAAGCGTGCCACCCAAGGTGAGTTTGTCCGGTTTGAATGTACTCATGTCAGATCAGACGGCGCGGTTAGGGACTTCGACTTTTCGTTGAGCCCGGTTCGAGATGACGATGGCAACGTGGTATACCTTGTGCCCGAGGGACGCGACATCACGGACCGCAAGGCGGCCGAGGAGAAGTTAGGGCAAAGCGAGGAACGTTTCCGGAGCCTGTTCGAGGATGCTCTGGACATGATCCACATCGTCGATACTAACGGGGCCATCATCGACGCCAACCGGGCGGAGTTGGCGACGTTGGGCTACACACGAGAGGAGTACATCGGCAAACCGCTCGCGGAAGTGATCCACCCGGATCGTCGCCAGGATACCTTGCAGGCTGCTCGGTCCGTCCTGTCGGGCGAGGCGGTCCGCGGGTACGAGACCGTGCTGATAACCAAGTCAGGCGAGCCAATTGATGTGGAGATCAGTGCTGCGCCGCAAGTGCGCGACGGAGAGGTTGTGGCGGCGCGGGCGATCATGCGCGACGTTCGCGAGCGCAAGCGGGCGGAGGAGCAACTGCGCGAACATGATGCGATGATACGTGCCCTCGTCGAAACATCACGTGACTGGATCTGGGCGATCGATTTACGGGGCATTCATACCTACAGTAGTCCCGCGGTCGAAGCGATCCTGGGATATCGGCCAGAGGAATTGGTCGGAAAGCCAAGTTTTGATCTTATCCATGAGGAGGACAGAAAGGCGGTGGAGACGGAGTTACCCAAGTGGATTGCCGAGAAACGCGGGTGGAACCGCTTGGCTCTGCGCTGGAGACACAAGGATGGCAGTTGGCGCTACCTGGAAAGCAACGCGCTGCCGATCCTTGCTGCCGGCGGGGAGATCACGGGTTTCCGTGGCGTCGATCGTGACATCACCGAGCGAATCGAGGCGGACGAAAAACTAGCCGGCATGGATTCCCGATTGGCCCACGTGGCGCGGCTTTCGACGATGGGCGAGATGGTCGCGGGCATCGCCCACGAGGTGAGTCAACCGCTGTACGCGATTGTGAACTACGCTCGTGCGACCAAGAATATCTTAAAGGCCGAAGGAGAACAGGATCTAGGGCACCTGCGCGAGTGGAACGCGGCAATCGCCGATGCAGCGAAGCTCGCATCGGACGTTGTTAGGCGCATGCGAAAGTTTGCCCGCCGCGGCCAAGCCGATTATTCGATATGCTCCATCAACGACATCGTCCATGAATCCGTCCAGCTTGTTGCCTTCGAAGCTCGCCGTCGTGATGCTACCGTTCATTTGGAGCTGCCCGAAGCATCCTCAGATGCAAATGTTGACCGTGTGCAGATACAGCCGGTCTTGGTAAACCTGCTGCGCAACGCGTTCGAGGCCATGGACGAAGCCGAAAGTGAAGTGCGGGAAGTGACCATCCGCGTCGAGCCGGCCAAGGAATCGATCCAAGTCTCGGTGGTTGACACGGGACCGGGGCTGCCTGCGCTCGATGACTTGGATGTCTTCGAGGCCTTTGCTACAAATAAGAAGGATGGACTTGGTTTGGGCTTGGCGATCAGTAATTCGATCATCGAAGCCCATGACGGAAAGCTGTGGGCGGACTCGTCCGCTTCGGGCGGAGCGGCATTCCGCTTTACACTGCCAGCTTTCAAGGAGGAGTTCACAGATGACGGCTGAGCCCACAGTCTACGTGGTTGACGACGACGAATTGGCCAGAAGGTCCGTATGTGCCCTGGTGCGTTCCATGCAGATTCGGACCGAGTCGTTCAGTTCGGCCGAGGAGTTCCTGGAACATTACCGGAAAGGGCAGCCGGGCTGTTTGGTCACCGACGTGCGCATGCTGGGGATGAGCGGCCTGGAACTGCAGCAGAAGCTCCAGGAACTGGATATTTCGCTGCCCGTAATTGTCATGACCGCGTTCGCTCGAGTCTCCATGACAGTAGATGCAATGAAACGTGGCGCGGTGACCTTGCTGGAGAAACCCTGCGAGGATAATCAGCTCTGGGAGGCCATTCGGGACGCCCTGGCCCAAGATGCCAGCACACGAGAGGCGCACGAACGCCGCGAGGAATTCCGCCGTCGGCTGGCAAGTCTAACACCGGCCGAACGCGAGGTCGCGGATCGGATTGTCGCTGGCGAGCTGAACAAGGTGATCGCCAAACGATTGGGTGTCAGCATCCGCACGGTCGAAGCCCGCCGCCACCAGGTCTTCGAGAAGACGCAAGTCGACTCGGTAGCCGAATTGGTACGTCTTGTCATGGAAACCGAGTCGGACGAGTAGCTGCGTCCCATCCCGAAATATCCCTTCCAACCCAAACCGTCGGCCGCGCTGGCTCCGCTGGCTGCGGGTAACCGCAACCGGGTTGCGGTAAGTGCCACTTCCTCGCCCGTCAATCTTGACGAAGATTCTCACATTAGCCCGACGCGCCAGCGAGGGCAGTTCTCTTGTTATCCCTCGCTCGCGCTTTGGGCTAGTGTCTAGGACGCAATCGGAGTTTCATTTCCGCCGAGGATTCCCATGGCACATTCTAAGCCAGGCGATGTGAACTGGCAGGCCACAGGAACAGTTGGGAGGTCGCTACATGTGTGCAACAATCAACGTTTCCCACGTGCCCCAGGATGGTATCGTAGCAGCGACCGTGGAAGGAAAACTGACGGTCGACGTGGCGCACAAGACAATCGGGCAAATGGTAGAGGTTTCGGCTGAACATGACACGCAATTGCTGCTGGTGGATGTTACCAACGCCAAACTCGAAGCAAGCACCACCGACATCTACTATTTGCCATCACAACTTGTGAGTCTGGGGCTGACTCTGAGGCACAGGCAAGCGCTGGTCGTGGCACAAGACAGGCGTGATCACGATTTCATGGAGACCGTCTCGAACAACCGTGGACTTCGGATCAAGGTCTTTGAAGACTCGGAACAGGCCAAGTCCTGGCTAAAGGGTTGTGCCTAAATTGGCTGGATGGCCGGGGTCGGAGGGACATTCGTCGCGAAAGCCGGTTCGTAGGCCGCCGGCACGCTTTGCTTCGACCCCGGCCATTCGCCAACACTCGTGAGCGTCTGTCATCCGCTACTCTGGCCTCTGTCTCGCAAATGTGAGCCGAACGCGCTAGAGTCGAGTTTAGTGGTGCGAAACGTGCAGTTTTGTAGAGCCCGTGGCTAGCGCCATCGGCTCACTACGTGTCTTCTGCCATTTGCTGGACAAAGCCTAGGCGGGTTGCATCACGGCTGCCGCGATGTCTTCGAGTTCAAAGGGCTTTTCGAAGACTTGCGATGCCCCCAGCCCACGGGCGTTATCCCGATGCAGGCTGTTCTTCGCGCCCGTGATGGCGATTACTTTGGCATCTGGTTGCATCTTGCGGGCGTGCATGAGTAATTCCAGGCCATCCGTTTCTGGCATCAATATATCCGTGATGATGACGTCAAAGGTGCCTTCATCAAGACGCTGGATGGCATCTCTGCCATTGCTGGCTTCGGACACCTCGTGACCGTCGACTTCCAGCCTTTCGCGAAGCACATTGCGCACGACTTCTTCGTCGTCGACGACCAGAACCGTACCATTTGTCTGTGCGGGCGGTTGGGACGCGTCCAGTACCTCACGGATACGCCGAAACAACGTGTCACCCTCCGCAGGTTTTTCGATCAGTTCGATGTGTTCGCCTTCGGCCGAACCCGACTTGAAGACGTCCTCGGCGTAACCGGACATGAAAATCACCTTCATGTTCGGTCGCTGTGCGGCGAGCCTCTGCGCGAGTTCCCAACCGTTCATCTCCGGCATGGTAACGTCAGTCAATAACAGGTCGATTGCACCCTGGTGGGATGTAGCTATCTCCAACGCATTGGGCGCGCCAAGTGCACGTATGACGGTGTAACCCTGAAGCTCGAGCAGTGTTGGCAGGGAATCGAGTACGACTTCGTCATCATCGACGACCAGAATCGTTTCGCAGCCGCCGAGAGGCTGATCTGACGAGGGCGTGGCGTCATCGCTGTTTGCGTTGGCCGTCTCCGCGACGCAGGGCAGGTATATGTGGAATACCGTCCCCTCGCCTTGCTGGCTTTCGACTTCGATGATCCCGCCGTTCTTTGTTACATCAGCGAACACGGTCGATAGCCCTAAACCGGTCCCTTTGCCCACGGACTTGGTCGTGAAGAACGGCTCGAAGATTCGTTCCTTCAATTCCGGCGCCATCCCGCATCCGTTATCGACGACGGATAAACGCACATAGGGACCTGGACAGGCATGCGGATTCGCAGATACGCGAGCTTCCTCAAGCTGCTCGTTGGCCGTTTGAATCGTGATTGAGCCTCCATCCGGTGTCGCGTCGCGAGCGTTTGTGGCGAGATTGATGATGGCTTGCTCGACCTCGCCTTGGTCCGCTTCGATCGGCGGCAAATCTGACGTAAGATCCGTTTCCAGTTCTATCGTTTCGCCAACCATTCGTCGGAGTAGATGATCGATGTCGCCGACCACCTGGTTGATGTCGAATCGCGATATCTCTCGTGCCTTCTTCCTGGCAAAGCTAAGCAACTCTTTCGTCAAAGCAGCACCACGGCGCCCGCACTTCTTGATGTCGCGTAGGGGACGGTCAAGATACTCCGGCAGCTCGCCTTCCCGCGTGGTCAGTATCAACTCGACGCTACTGAGTATCCCACACAGCAAGTTGTTGAATTCGTGGGCCACACCGGCAGCCAGTTGCCCGACCGCTTCCATTTTCTGGGTATGCCGCAGTTGCTCCTCCAGATGTTCTTGCTCGGTGACGTCAATACACGCGCCTACCCACTTGACGGGCAAACCTTCATCGTTCAACACAGGCGTTCCACGGTCGACCCAGTGACACCACTTCCCGTCCTTCCGGCGCACGCGGTACTCCTCTGATATCGGATTCGCGTTTGTCCGGTGATGTTCGACCGCTGCTTCAACAAGTTCGCGGTCATCAGGATGGACGAGTTCCGCCCATCCCGCGACGGTACGCGGTATTTCTTCAGGGGCGAAGCCTAGCGCGGCATCCACATCGCCGAACCACTCCAGGCGATCGGTGGCGACATCCCATACGTAGATCAGGTCGCTTACCGACTTGGCGGCCAGGCGGAAACGCTCCTCGCTTTGCTCCAGCGCCCGCGCTGCATGCTTGCGCTCGGTGATGTCACGGACGAAGGCAAACATGTATTCCGCGCCCGCGAGTTGGAAGTGACAGACGCGTATCTCGACAGGAAATATTCGTCCTGACTTGGTCCGGTGACGACTTTCAAACAGAAGCGGTTCGCCCTGTCGAGCCGCCTCCAAGACCCGCTCGAAGTTCTGTTGCGGATAGTCGGGATCAACGTCAGGTACGCTCATCGTCAGCAACTCTTCGCGCGAATACTCCGTGGCGCAGCAAGCTTGATGATTGACGTAGCCCAAGCTCCCGTCCGGACGGATCCAGATCACCGCGTCTGCCGCGTTATCCACGGCTGCCTGAGTCACTCGCAGCAGTTCCTCCTGTCGCTTGCGCTCGGTGATGTCGCGAACGTGGGCCAGCAGCATCGGTTTGTCCGCGACCACGATACGGTTCAGACTGACCTCTGCGTCGAAGAGACTGCCATCGGGTCGGCGGGTCTGCCATTCAAAGAATTGCGATTGGCCCTGGAACGCTGCCGTGATTTGCGGAACCATCATTTCCGCCGAAAGCGAACCATCCGGCTGGCGCTCCGGCGAGAGCCATAGCGGAGTCTGGCCGATAAGCTCCTCGCGCGTCGAGCGCATCATTTCCAGTGTCTTGGCATTACAGTCTACGAAACGCTCGCCGTCCAAGAGGAGAATGGCATCGTTGGCGGATTCATACAGCGTCCGGTATTGTTCCTCCCTTTTTCGCAGCGATTCTTGGGCCAGCTTGCGCTCGGTGATGTCGCGGATCACCGCGATTCCATGCCAATTGTCATCAATCTGCGTGGCCGAAAGCGACAGCTCGATCGGGAATTTGTCACCGTTCTTTCTCACGGCGGTCAGTTCGAGAGTTTTTCCGATAGCCGCGCCATGTCCTGTTTCGCGAAACTGTGCCAACGCGTGGCGGGACTGCTGGCGATGCTCTGGCGCGGTGAGCGTTTGGTGGACGTCGCGTCCAAGCATTTCTTCCGCAGTGTGTCCGAATGTCCTTTCGGCAGCGGCGTTCCAAAACGAGACGTTGCCGCTTGGGTCCATCATGACGATGGCGTCCTGGGCCGACTCGCCAATCTTGCGGAATTTCTCTTCGCTCTCGCGCAGTTCCGAGGCGATTCGAGCCCGCTCGGCGATTTCGTCGTGAAGCTTTTCGTTCAGTTGAGCCAGCGATTCATGTGCTTCCTTGATCCGCAGAGCGGTGCGCAATTTCGCCGTCAGTACCTTTATATTGAACGGCTTGGTGGTGTAGTCGTGAGCACCAACTTCCAGGCCCTTGATCACGTCATCGTCCAAGCCCTTTGCCGTGACCAGAATGATGGGAATCGACTGCAATTCCGGATCCTGCTTTAGCCGCCCGCACACCTCGATCCCGTCCGGGGAAGGTATCATGACATCCAGAAGAATGGCATCGGGACGGTGGTTCCGCGCAATCTCCAACCCTTCATCGCCGCCGTAGGCGGTCAGTACCTCGTAGCCTCGCTCTTCTAGTTCGTAAGTGAGAAGCCGGACATTGTCCGGAATATTATCGACCACTAGCACTTTCGACATGGCTCTGCTCTCCAGGCAGCAAATCGATGGTTTGAAGCAGTTTCGTCTCGTCAATCGGTTTGGTTCACAATGTCAGTGGTGCCGTAATGACGAATCCTTGGAACTTGGGCACGAGAGATCCTTAGCTCCGCTCAGGATGACAATGAAACGGAATTTCGAAATACGCTCATGTTGAATTGCCGCCACGATCGGCAGAAATACGTGATTAGAGTCTTCTCTCAGTCGTCTTGTGGGTTCCTTTCCATCCACCCCCGGCATGGATATTCGGCCATCGATTGGTTTCTGTCTGAAACACTGCCCCACGATGGGCGAGATGGCTATGCGAATTTGTCGTGGGCGAGCGTATCGGCCCAGCAAATCGCTGGTGGAAACTCCGCGAATCGTTTGATCGGCGTTCCGAGCCGCTAGTACACTGTTTGTCTTGGCTTGAACGGTCTTCCGGGAGGGCGAAGCTCCTGCTGAGCCGGATTCCTGGTACCGACGCGCGGCTCGGCAGGAGCCTCGGCCCACTGCTGTAGACATCTTCGCGCACAACACAATCACTCGTTTAACGCCGAGCCGGAAGGCGACGGCACTTGGTATGGCCTTGGGGTTGGCTGGAACGTCGTCGCCTGCCGGCTCGGCGTTAAACGAAAATCACTGCAAGAGGTTACCGTTTTTTGCGCAAACACACAGAGTGCGCCGAAGATGGGAGCGATATGCGACCGAAGTTCCGGCGCTGCAGAGGTTTACTTGATACGGCCTACAGATCCCTACGTGGTTACCCCGGGCACGCGTGAGCGGGTACAGTCGAGCATGCCACGTGCGAGTTTTTCGTATGTTTGCAGAAAATGCGTCGGACGATGAAGATGAGGACAAATGGCTAGCAGCAGCTCAAGAACTGGATTTTTCGTCATCCTGAGCGTAGCGAAGGGGTTATCTTGCCCAAGACTCGGAGATTCTTCGCTGCGCTCAGAATGACGGTCGTCATTTTGTGAAGTTTTAAACCTGCCTTACATCAATCCCCACCTTTAAGTTGAACCGCGCGACGCTAAGAGGCGTCTAGGACACGCGATTTGGCAAGACGATTAGCCGTTTCGCCAGAAGCCGAACCTGACGCAACTCCGGACAAGGACAGCTAATTGCAACCTGGCGAACGTTGAATGGCGGCGTAAGTATGGAGTGCCAGCGAAGAAGCGGATCGATGTTGAGTGTTGCACAAGCATTGACTTCGGCAGAGCCAGGGAAGCCGCGATCGAATTGCGGGGAGATGGGGGTACCCTCTGGGCAACTGGCAACGCCGTGGCGTTGCATCTCGCAGTGGGTGTTTTGGACGCTTGCGATATTCTTCGCATTTGCGGGACCTGGCATGGTGCCACGCGCACATGGGCAGGCTCAGGCCATTGACCGCGAGTATGTACTCAAGGCGGCGTATCTCTACAAGTTCGCCACCTATGTTCGCTGGCCCAAAGGCGCATTCGAGAGACCAACAAGTCCCTTTGTCTTCGGCGTGTTGGGACCAGATCCCGTCGGAGCACACCTCCGCAAGCTTGCGGGCGCGAAAGAGATTGGCGGTCGGAAGATCGAAGTGCATAGTTTCGAGCGCGCAGCAGATGTGCACGCTTGTCAGATATTGTTCTTGCCAAAGGCTCTGGACGAAGGAACACAGGAAGCGGCCGTCCGGCACCTTTCCGGTCGCGCTATCCTTTTCGTGGGGGAAACCAAGGACTTCTTAAGGCAAGGGGGCACAATCGACTTGATCATTCAGGGGAACCGAATCCGTCTTTACATTTCAAAACCCGCATACGAGCGTGACGGCCTGAAAGTCAGTGCCCAGTTGCTGCGCGTTGCCACGGTGCTGGAATAGGGGGACGAAACGCATGGTGGCGAACAACCGCAACGGATGGTGGTTTCTCCTGGTGGCAGTGTGTTCTGCGGTGCACGCCGGTCTGGCACCGGCCCAGGAATCTCCCGATGCGCAGCTACCGACATTGGCTAACTGCCCCACGGATAACGTCTCACAGGATGTTGTGGATGCCGCCGTTGCGGGGGAGGTAACGGACGACATTCTCGTACTGGCCGACCAGTCGTTGGAGGATCTTGCGAGACACGATGTGATTGTGCCAGCGTTACAGGAGGTTGTCTCGACGGTCTCTCGCCAGCAGAGCACGGTGGGCCGCACGCCCGCTGCCGTGTACGTGGTCACTACAGAGATGATCCGCCGCTCCGGCGCGCAGACCATTGCCGATGCGTTGCGTTTGGTGCCTGGTTTGAACTTCGCCCAAAGAGACGCCAGCCGATGGGCCATTTCGGCACGGGGCCTCAATATGCAGTACGCAAATAAGCTGCTGGTCCAAATCGACGGTCGCAGCGTCTATACGCCGGTCTTCGGAGGCACCTACTGGGACAGTCAAGACTTGGTGCTGGCCGACATTGAACGCATCGAAGTAATACGCGGCCCCGGCGCGACCGCCTGGGGAGCCAACGCGGTAAACGGAGTCGTCAACATCATCACCAGAAGCGCCAAGGATACCTGCGGCGTTTACGCGAAGGGCGGCGGAGGCAGCGAAGAAAAGGGCTTCGCGACGGCCCGCGTCGGCGGGTGTCAGGGCGATTTGGCATGGCGAGCATACGGCAAGTGGTTTGAACGTGACGGTGGCGTTGCCGTTGGCGGGCCAACGTATGATGACTGGCGGCAGAAGCGAGCCGGGTTCCGGACCGACTGGACGCCTGATTCGTGCGACACCGTAACCGTCCAAGGCGATGCCTATGTCGGCACGAGCGGCTCGGTTTTTTTGGGTTTCTCCGAAAACGTCGACGAATTGGACGGGCACAATTTGTTGGCACGTTGGACACGCACGATGGACGACGATAGCGACTGCTCGCTTCAAGCGTACTACGACGTCTACAATCGTACGGGGCTATCACTCGATCAGCACGTCGAGGTCTTCGACATTGACTTTCAGCATCGGCTGCCGGTTGGACAGCGCCACAAGGTGGTTTGGGGCTTGAGTTACCGGCGCATCTATGACTGCTTGGAGACGATCCCACCGGGCGTTATCGTGATCACGCCAACAATGGCGACCAATCAGCTGTTTTCCGGGTTTGTTCAAGACGAAGTAGCGCTGTGCCAGGATGCTCTGTACCTGACCGTGGGAAGCAAGCTGGAAAAGAACGACTATACCGACTTCGAGGTGCAACCCAGCATTCGCCTGCTATGGCTGCCCAGCGACAGATCGGCCGCATGGGGCGCTATTTCCCGCGCTGTGCGGATACCATCGCGAAGAGAGATGCATTCGTGGACCCACGCGTTCGTCCGGACCTATGGTCCGTCTCCGTTGCTCGATTCGGAAGAGGTAATTGCATATGAACTTGGTTATCGTGTTCAACCAACTGAGCGTTATTCGTGGGATCTGGCTCTGTTCTACAACGTCTACGAGAACCTAAGGTCTTGGCGGCAGGTCGGATTCGGTTTTCCGCCAAACTTCACGTTGGTTAATGGTGCCCGCGATCACGCGTATGGGTTCGAGTTGTCGTGCAAGTACCAGGCCACCGCGTGTTGGAACCTGACGGCGTGGTACAACTTCGTTCAGATCGAAGGGCACGAACTGCCGACCGTGCTACCCATGGTTACACGAGATGAAGGAAGCACTCCGAATCATCAAGTGTTTCTGATGTCGTCGTGGGATCTTCGGCATGATGTGGAATTCGACCTAATGGCTCGCTACGTGGATGCGCTTCCTGCTCAGTCGGTGCCGAGCTACATATCGCTCGATCTACGACTGGGATGGCGGCCCACGAATCACATGGAGCTTTCCGTCGTGGGCCAAGATCTGCTTGATTCGCAACATCTGGAGTTTGGCAACGTTGGAGCCGAGCCAACTCCGTTGGTGGAAGTGCAGCGTGGCGTCTTCGGTATGGTCACCTGGGAGTATTGATTGAAAGGGTAGAAGAAACACAGTGAATGGGTGTCGGGGCCGAAAAGCGTCGGTTCCACAGAGGATCGGCAGTCAGGTCAATTTGATGAATACAATGCAGAGCAATCACCGCTTCGCGACGAACGTCTGGGGCTGCGGGCTGCTGCTCATGGCGGCCTGGATTGTTTTGTGTCTCCAGCCGGCGCGGGGCCAAGATTCCCAGCGTGCTACAGTACCGGTGTCGATCGATCGCACCGCCCTCGAGTCCGCAGATGATGCCGCTGTTTATGATGGCGCAAACAGTATTCTCGAATTTGCCGACCAGTCGCTGGAGGACTTGGCCAGACAGGATGTGGTTGTTCCCGCGTTACAGGAGGTGGTATCGACGGTCGCCCGTCAGCCCAGCACAGTGGGCCGGTCCCCCGCCGCCGTGTACGTGGTCACGCCAGAAATGATCCGCCGTTCCGGGGCACAGACCGTTGCCGATGCGTTGCGTTTGGTGCCTGGATTGAACGTCGCCAAAAGAGATGCGAACAAGTGGGCCATTTCGGCACGCGGCTGTAATCAAAGGCATGCGAATAAGCTGCTTGTACAGATCGACGGCCGCAGCGTCTACACGCCGGTCTTTGCGGGCACCTACTGGGACACGCAAGACCTGGTGCTGGCCGATATCGAGCGCATCGAAGTCATCCGCGGCCCCGGCGCGACCGTCTGGGGGCCCAATGCGGTGAACGGCGTCATCAATATCATCACCAAGAGCGCCCAGGATACATGCGGCGTCTATGCGAAAGCAGGCGGAGGCAGCGAAGAAAACGGCTTCGCCACCGCTCGCGTCGGCGGTTGTCAGGGCGACCTGGCATGGCGGGCCTACGGCAAGTGGTTTGAACGCGACAGCGGATTTGCCATTGGCGGTCCGGCCCATGACGACTGGCGGCAAATGCGAGGAGGGTTCCGGACCGATTGGACGCTCAACCCTTGCGACACTGTCACCTTGCAGGGCGACGCATACGCCGGCATGACCGGGACGACTTTTTTCGGCTATACCAGAGACGTTGACAAGCCGAACGGTCACAATCTGCTGGCACGTTGGACACGCACGATAGACGACGACAGCGAGTCCTCGCTGCAAGCATACTATGATGTCTACAACCGCTCGGGGCTAACACTAGATCAACACGTCGAGACCTTCGATGTAGATTTCCAGCATCGGTTTCCCGCAGGCCGACGCCACAATGTGATTTGGGGTTTGAATTACCGACGCATCTATGACAGATTGCCCCCGATTCCGCCCAGCTTCGTCGTGTTCACGCCAGAAACGGCGACCAGACAACTGTATTCCGCATTTCTTCAGGACGAAATGACGTTATGCGAGGACGCCCTCTTCCTGACTTTGGGAAGCAAGTTCGAGAAGAATGACTACACCGGCATCGAGGTCCAGCCCACCATTCGCCTGCTATGGCAGCCCAGTGACCGAGCAGCCGCGTGGGGCGCCGTATCGCGCGCCGTACGGATTCCAACGCGACGCGATCGGGACAGGTGGACGAATCCGTTTGTGGCAACCTACGGCCCGTCGCCCGCCTTCGGATCGGAAGAGTTGATCGCTTATGAACTCGGTTACCGCACTCAGCCAACCGAACGGTTCTCGTGGGATTTGGCTCTGTTCTACAACGTGTACGAGGACCTCAGATCTTGGCAGCAGGTCGGTTTCGGCTTTCCTCCTAGCTACATTCGGGTCAATGACAGGCGCGGCGATACGTATGGTGTCGAGTGGTCGTGCAAGTATCAGGTCAGTGACTGTTGGAATGTAACAGGGTGGTACAGTTTCGTTCAGATCCAACACCAGGAACCGCTGACCACGCTACCGCTGTCTGCACGAACCGAAGGAAGCACGCCGCACCATCAGGTGTTTCTGATGTCGTCGTGGGACTCGCTGTGTGACGTGGAATTCGACCTGATGGCACGCTATGTGGACGCGCTCCCTGCTCAGTTGGTGCCAAGCTACATATCGCTCGATTTGCGGCTAGGGTGGCGGCCCACGGATCACATGGATGTTTCGGTCGTGGGCCAGAATCTGCTCGATTCCCAGCACCTGGAATTTGGCAACGCGGGAGGCGAACCGACGCCTTTGGTGGAAATCCAGCGCGGCGTCTATGGCATGGTGACTTGGTCGTATTGACAGAAAGGATACGAGAGAGACGCAAAATGGCCGTCAGGCTCGGAAGCCGTCGGTTCTGCAAGCGATCGGCGATGAGGTCAATCCAATGAACACAAATCGAAGTCACTGCAGATTCGCGAGGGACGTCAGGGGCTGCAGGCTGCTTCTCATGGCCGCGTGGCTTGTATTACACCACCATCCGGCGGTGGCCCAGGATGGCCAACGCGCGATGGTGCCAGTGTCGATCGAACATTCCGCTCCCCAGCCAGTCGAGGATGCGACGGACGACACGGATGTCCATGACGGCGCGGACGGCATTCTCGAATTGGCCGATCGGTCGTTGGAGGATCTGGTCAGGCAGGACGTTGTCGTGCCGGCGATGGACATGGAAGTGTCCACCGTGTCACGTACGACTAGCACCGTCGGTCGAAGTCCCGCAGCGGTCTTCGTGATCACGAACGAAATGATCCGTCGTAGCGGCGCCACCAACATCCCCGATTTGCTGCGCATGGTTCCAGGGCTGCAAGTCGCACGGATCGACGCCAACAAGTGGGCCGTCAGCAGCCGCGGATTCAACGGCCGTTTCGCCAACAAGCTGCAGGTGCAGATCGACGGCCGCACCGCGTACACACCGTTGTTTGCGGGCGTCTATTGGAGTGAATTCGACACACTGCTGGACGACATCGAGCGGATCGAGGTCATCCGCGGCCCCGGCGCAACCGTCTGGGGAGCCAACGCGGTAAACGGGGTCATCAATATCATCACCAAGAATGCCCATGACACTCAGGGCGTTTACGTCAAGGTCGGCGGAGGCACCGAGGAACGCGACTTTGCGTCCTTGCGATACGGAGGGACGATCGGCGAAAGGTTGAGCTATCGCATTTACGGGAAACACTTCAACCGTGACGCCGCGTTCTCGCCCTTGGGAGCCCACGATGGTTGGGATTTCAGACGGGCCGGGTTCCGGATGGATTGGGACGCGGATCCCTGCGGGATCGATCACGTCACGTTCCAGGGCGACTACCACGACGGCCGGACAGGCATCACCCAGACGGTCCCCACGCCTGGCTTTCCATTTCAACAGGCCGTCACCGAGGACCTATCCAAGAGTGGCGGCAACCTGTTGGCCCGCTGGACACACACGTACAGCGAAGACTCGGACACCTCGCTACAGTTCTTCTATGACCACAGCGGTTTCACTGCAGCGGCCGGTGGCCATCATCAGGACGTCTACGATATCGACTTCCAGCATCGATTTCGCTGTGCCAGTCGTCATCGCATCGTTTGGGGCCTGGGGTATCGATCGGTGGAAATCTGCCAAGTGCCTGCCTTCACTTTGGCTCTTGACCCGAGCGATCGGCGAACCGATCTGTACAGCGCGTTCTTCCAAGATCGAGTGACTTTGCTGGAAGATGAGTTGTTGTTCACCGTCGGCTGCAAGGCGGAACACAACGACTTCACCGGTGGTGAATTTCAACCGACCGCTCGGCTGGTGTGGTCACCCACGCCTAGGGCGTCGGGTTGGGCCGCGATTTCCCGCGCGGTCCGGACGCCTTCGTTCGTCGAGTCCCACAATGGCCGATTGCTCCTGCCACCGGTGATTCCCAACACGCCCACTTGGCCCATGCTGCTTGCCAATCCGAACATGCTCAGCGAAGAGTTGCTGGCGTACGAGCTGGGATATCGTGCCCAGCCGAGCGAGACGTTCTACTGGGACTTGGCCTTGTTCTACAACGTGTACGAACGGCTGCAGAGCTTCCGTTACGTGAACGATCCCTTGGTTGATCCATTGACCTTGCAGATCGGCAATGACATGAACGGCGAGACCTACGGTGTCGAGTTGGCGTGCAGTTGGGAAGTCACGCCGCGCTGGCGGCTCAGTGGGCATTACGCGTATCTGTAGATGCAGCTTCACGCCGGGCCGGGTACGGCCGCGAATCCCGAAGTTGCCGAAGGCGAAAGTCCACACAACCAAGCTTCTCTTCAGTCTTCGTGGGATCTGGACGATGATCTGGAGTTCGACTTGGTAATCCGTTACGTGGACAATCTACCGGCCATGCAAATTCCGAGTTTCGTCACGCTGGACCTGCGGCTCGCCTGGCAGCCCAGTGACACGTTCGAGTTAGCTGTAGTTGGACGAAATCTCTTGGACGATCATCATCCGGAGTACTCTGGCCAATTCCTCGCTATCCGAAGCACTGAAGTCCAGCGCGGCGTCTACGCCGTGGCCACATGGCGGTATTGAGTGTGGCATTTGTCATGGGTAATAGCGTGCCGAAATACCGAAGCCACCTGATCTCCAGACGAAAACGGCAAGCGACGGCTTTGGGGCTGCTTCTTGTGGTCGCGTGGCTATCGAAAATTGGTCAAACGGCACCGGCCCAGGTCGTCCATCCCTTGTCAGCGCCGGGCCCGATTGCGGACACGGTGCGTGGCTTATCGGAAGACTCGGCAGACGAAGTTGTCGTCCCGGGCGACGTGGACGACATCCTCAGACTCGCTGACCAGTCACTGGAAACTCTGGCCACACAGGACGTCATTGTGCCGGCGATGGACGTAACGGTCTCTACGGTGGCTCGACAGGAAAGCACCGTGGGCCGCTCGCCAGCGGCGGTGTTCGTGATCACCGGCGAGATGATCCGCCGCAGCGGAGCCAGGAGCATCCCCGAAGCACTTCGGTTGGCTCCGGGGGTGAACGTGGCTCGGGCCACCAGCGACCGCTGGGCTGTGAGCATCCGCGGATTTAACGGTGTGTACGCCAACAAATTGCTAGTGCAGATCGACGGTCGCAGCGTCTACTCGCCGGTGTTCTCAGGCGTCTATTGGGATCAACACCAGGTTCTGCTCGAAGACGTTGATCGAATCGAGGTAATTCGTGGACCTGGCGCCTCGGTATGGGGCGCCAATGCAATGAACGGTGTGATCAACATCATTACCAAGTCTGCTGGACGTACGCAGGGAGTGTTTGTGGAGGGCGGGGTCGGCACGGAAGAGCGGGGCTTCGGCGCAGTTCGCTACGGAGGGTCGCTGGGCGAGACACTGAACTACCGGCTGTACGGAATGGCGTTTGAACGCGACGGAGGCTTCCGAATCGGGAACGCTGCCAACGACGACTGGCGGCAGGCTCGAATGGGATTCCGTATGGACTGGGAGCCCTGCGACTGCAGGGCACTGACCGTGCAGGGCGACTACTATGATGGGACTTCGGGGGCAGCTGCAGACACGGCCCTGCCTAACCCTCCATACTTCGGCTCGGACGGAAGAAGTGCCGACGAAGAGCCATCGGGCTACAACATCCTGTTGCGATGGTCGCGGAAGCTAAGCGAGGACTCGGACTGGGCCATTCAACTGTACCACGATTATGTCTCGCGACCGACACCGGACCTTGGGGTCTCGGACGCCTACAGCACCCTCGATCTCGACTTCCAGCACCGATTCGCGCCGGCGATCAACCATTCGCTTATTTGGGGCTTCGGGTACCGTACAACTCGGAACACCGACGATGGGTACTTCGTCATGTCGTTCGATCCTCCCGTCCGGTCATTCGGCCTGATCAGCTATTTCGTCCAGGACGAGATTGCGATCCGGCCGGATCTGTTGTACCTGACACTGGGCTCCAAGTTCGAACACAATGATTTCTCCGGTTTCGAATACCAGCCGACGGCCCGTTTGCTCTGGCTGGCCAGCCAGCGGAGTGCGGTCTGGGCGTCTATCTCTCGCGCCGTGCGGACGCCCTCGCGAATAGACCAAGACGTCCGTATCGTGAGCGCACCAGTGGCCATGTCGTTCGCTCCGCCAGCGGTGACGTTCATGCGGCTGGACGGAAGTCGCGCAGTGGAATCGGAACAGCTCCTAGCCTGCGAAATCGGCGCGCGGGCGCAACCCAGTGATGAGTTCTGGTGGGACCTGGCCGTCTTCTACAATCGCTATGACGATCTAGTAACACGCGAATCCGCCACTCCATTCCCTCCGCCGCCAGCCAATCCACCCGCCTTCTGGCCGCTTGTCGCCACGAACGCAATGTGTGGCGAAACGTACGGATTCGAACTGGCGGCTACCCTCCAGCTCACTCCGTGCTGGGAGCTTCAAGGGGGATACAGCTTCCTGAAGATGCACCTGCACGCCCAGCCGAACGCGGTGGCATCCGCAGAAAACGCCGAGGGAGAAAGCCCGCGGAATCAAGCCTACCTGCAATCGTCGTGGGACTTTGGTCGCAGTGTGGAGTTGGACCTAGCAACCCGTTATGTCGATAGCTTGCCGGCGCTGGGGATTCCCAGCTACATCATGATGGACGCACGTCTCGCCTGGCGTCCAACGGAGGCACTGGAGATGGCAGTCGTCGGCCGGCATTTTCTCGATGCGAGCCATCCCGAGTTCGCCATTCGGTCATATCGGACTTCGGAGATCCAGCAAGAGGTCTACGGTATTGTCACGTTGCGGTACTAGCCCGGCGGACCTGGCAAATCCTTTCACGTTTGAATCCGTGGCGACGACTGAATGTTCCTGAAACTCAGCGTCACCAACCGCACCTTCATTTCCAGGCACTGCTTGGGCCGGAGACGGGTGGTTTCGACGTTCAGGCTTCGGTGATCGGAACTCGGACGCACTAGTCTTACGCGCCTGCGGCAAGCGCTTCGTGCGGTTGTGCCTCGTGTCCAGCGTAGCGTGTCACCGTCCCAGGATCCGCGCGGCTCCTTGAGTAGGTTGCGGCCGGATTTCACTCGTGGTACTCCACATGGTGTGCGCCGGCAGCCTCGAGGAGCGGCCTAACCGCAGCACAACTCACCCCCGTTACATGTGTCACGATACCTTGCGGGAGCCCGCAGAAAGACTACGGCAAATACCGCTTCTCAGATCTCTACTTCTGCCACAATTGGCGCAGCTATCGGAGTGGCTCTGCGGAGCTTTTTGCAGGGATGCCTCTGTGGACCGATCGCATTGTCAAGGATGGTTGGACTGAAGCCCGCAGGGCACTCCGGTGGCGTCTTAATCTGAGGCGTTTTCAAACTGGGAGGGCGAGGCTCCCGCCGAGCCGCAACCACGGGAAGACACGGCTCAGCAGGAGCTTCGCCCTCCCGAAGTTCATTTTAGCTCTCGTTCCCCAGCTCCGGCTTGGGAACGCAACTCTTGGGAGCTCTGCTTCGTGACAAGCGGTTCCTCTCCACACTCTGGCTGGTCGTGGCGCGAGAATTCACACACCCGAATTGGAGTCAACGATGCTAATGCAAAACCCCTGCAAGGATCACGATCGTGGCGAATCCGATTCCCATCGCCTGCTCTCCATCCGTTTCGATCCAGAAGCCAAGCGAATGGATGTGCACACCAAAATCGGACCTCTGGAGCTTAGGGACGTGGGCTCGCGATTCACGACGGCATTGGACGAAGCAGTCGACTCACAGCAGCCTAGCGTGTTGGTGCTTGGTCTCGCCAACCAGGACACAATCTCCAGCGGTCTTCTGAGCACCTTCTTGAAATACCATCGAAGAGGCATCCAGGTACATCTCCTAGACCCGTGCGAGCACATCCTGGAAGTTCTGGAACGGACGAAGTTGATGGAGTTCTTCCACGTTCGTCGCACGGCTGCCTAAGCTTCTTCTGTCGTGGATGATCCTGGCACCCTATTCGACGGTGGAACCTGTTCTTGAACCACTTCCAAGCCATTTGCGACGAATCGCTCTATCTCCTTGCCCCTTTGGCATGCACAAGGCTGCGGGAACCCGCAGTAGGCGTGCGGCAAATGCGATTTTTTCACTCTCTGTTTTGACGAAGATTCATACAGCTACTGGAGTCGCTCTCTGGGGCCTTCGCAGGGATGCAAAATCATCAACACGGATGCCTTCACAACGTCCTGCGAGCGGCTTCAGTAGCACTTTTTGGGCTATGGCCAGTTACGAAGGGCATCGCGCGGCCTCGCCTCAATCGACGACAGGAGCTCACAGATGGATTCCGCTGATTCTAATACAACCGTCGTTGTCGTTGATGCCGATTGCATGGCGATCGATCGGCTCCGTTGCGTGTTGCAGCCGGCGGGGTTCGTGGTCGAGGCGTACGAATCGGCCGAGGCTTTCCTTGGTAATTGCGACCCGTCTCGCGCGGATTGCCTGATCATCGAAGCCGAGTTGCCTGGGATGAGCGGATTTGAATTGCAGGAGAGGCTCTTGGCCCGGGGGCGACGTTGCCCAGTGGTCTTTGTCGACGGTCGTGCCGACCTGCCCGCCGTCGTGGAAGCAATCAGGAAGGGTGCGAGCGACTACCTCGAAAAGCCCGTCAAACAGTCCAACTTGCTGGCTGCCGTGCGCGAGGCCATTGACGCTGGCCGCCGGAGACGTCGGTTGGATCAGGAACACTCAGTGCTGAAATCGCGTCTACAGCGTCTGACCGAGCGCGAACGCGAAGTAATGCACCTGCTCTGTGACTGCAAATCCGGCAAACAGATCGCGTACCGGCTCGGAATCAGTGCCAAGACGGCGTGGCGGCATTGTTCTCGGGTATTGGACAAACTTGAGCTGAAAAACGAGATCGAATTGGTGCGGCTCAGCATCAATCATCCGTTCTTGCGAACATGGCCCTCATGCGAAGAATAAGCCGCTTCGACAAAGAGCCCTGAGTCTATTTGAGGTGCTTGTCCAAGAACTCTATGACCATCGGACGAAGGTCACGCTGCTTTGGCTGTAGATGGACGCTGTGCGGCGTGCCTTCGGCGATCACCAGTTCTGCAGGAACATCAGACTTCTGCAATGCGTCTGCCAACAGCTCGGATTGCCTGACTGCCACGGTCACGTCGGCGGTGCCGTGCAGAATAAGTGCTGGTGGGTCGTCCTTGGACGCATAGGTCACGGGTGATGCCGCAACAAAGAGTTTGCGTTGTTCATCGGTCATGGCCCCCGATAGATTCTTGTCGCGGGCGCGGGCAATGAGGTCATGCACGCCGTACATCGGAACAATGGCCTGTACGTGAGAGGAGAACTCACCGTAGGGACCCGTTGGATCGAAACCGTCATCGGGACCGCTCAGGCCCAGCATCGCCGTCAGGTGGCCGCCCGCCGAACCACCGATCGCACCGATATGTTCTGGATCAATTTTGTAGATTTCCGCGTTCTTTCGCAGGAATCGCACGGCCGTCTTGCAGTCGTGTAGATTCCGCGGCCAGACCGTAGCCAGACGCTTACCGGGATTTTCGTCCTTCTTCTCCGCTAGAAGGTAATTGATGCTCGCGCAGACATAGTCCCCGCGCGCCAAATTGCTTCCAATGTTCTGCTCGCGTTTGGCTCCTTTGTCGCCGCCAAACCATCCACCACCGTGAATGATGACAACTGCCGGCAGTCGCTGCCCTTCCTTGACAGTTCCGGGCAGGTACAGATCCAGCTTTTCCGTACGGTCTGGGCCGAGATACGGCGCATCGCGCTGAACTCGAACTTCGTTACCGACGGCTCGCAGGGAACATAACGCGACGGCGATGACTACGGTCCAACGCATGCCTGTTTTCGCGTAAATGAACATGTCGGTGTCTCCGGCGAAGTGAAACCTGGATATCGGTCAGGACGACACAGCATCCCACGAGTTGCCCAATCAGGAAAGACACCTTAGACTAGGAGTGGTCAATCTCGCTCTACGAAGTAATCAAGGCTGCCCGTCGCGCGGCATGGCACCAAGGTCAAGCGAAGACTTAGTCGGAGACGGTTGACCGGAGCGGCAACCCAACTTGCGAGTTCCCGCATTGCGTGATGGCTGGATGAAATGGACATTCGCTGCCCAACTTGCGACCATCCGATCGAGATGGGTGAGGATCATTGCACCAGCACCTCTTCACTCGGCTCCGTCACGAGGATTGAATGTCCCAACTGCGGATACGTATCGGCCCCGCCCGCGCTTGAGGAAACGATCACCTTCGAGTCTCTACGGGAACAGCTACTGAATTCAACGGTGGCCCATTTCACTCTGATCCGGCTACTTGGCGAGGGTGGTTTTGGGTCGGTGTGGCTGGCAGAAGACATGAATCTTGGGCGGCAAGTGGCGCTCAAGCTGCCCGCATCGAAGCAACGCGAGGCGGGGAATCTATTGCATGAAGCAAGAGCGGCTGCAAATCTTCACCATCCGAACATAGTCTCGGTTTTCGAAGTGGGCAGCGAGGACGGACAGGTCTATATCGCAAGTGAGTACATCGAGGGTCTGAGTCTTCGCGACCTGTTATCGACGGGAAAGCCAGGAATCGAACGGACGGTCGAGCTGATCGAGGATGTTGCGAAGGCACTTCACCATGCTCACGAAAATGGGATCGTGCATCGCGACGTCAAGCCAGCCAATATTCTGATCAATGCAGAAGGCAAACCGTTCGTTGCCGACTTCGGTCTTGCGAAACGTATTTCGCCCGACGAGACGATCTCATCCGAAGGGCAAGTCCTCGGCACCGCCCGGTACATGTCGCCTGAACAAGCCAGCGGCAAGACGAAGGAAACCGATCATCGTGCGGACATCTACTCGATTGGCGTGACCTTGTTTCAGATGCTCACCGGTCACGCTCCGTTTCGAGGCAATGTGCGTGCGGTTCTTCACCAGAAAGTTGTCCAGGACGCGCCATCACCGCGCACGCTCGATCCCACGTTGCCGAAGGATATCGAGACTATTTGCCTCAAATGCCTGGAGCGAGAACCGGACAAGCGATATCAGTCAGCAAACGAGGTTGCCGAAGAGTTGCAGCGATTTCGCGAGGGTGTGCCGATCAGAGCCAGGCCGGTCTCGTCGCTGGAAAAAACATGGCGTTGGTGCAAGCGACACCGAGCCGTTGCCGCGTTGCTGGCCGGCTTAATTCTCAGCCTGAGTTGCGGCTTGATCGGCGTGTCATTCTTCTGGATGCAAGCCAAAAGCAACGCCGAGCTGATGCGACGATCGTTGTATCGCTCACAAATGAACCTGGCGGCTGAGCAATTGGACAAAGGCGATATCGCTGGCGTTAGACAGATCTTGAGCCGTTTTGAGCCCATCAACCAACAAGACGATTTGCGTGGCTTTGAATGGTACTACCACGATGCAAGGACGGCACCTTTCGTGCAAGTCTTCAACCAGGGCGATGTCGTGAACGACGTCGCGATATCGCGTAGTGGCGATATCTTAGCGTCATGTGGTTCCACGGGCACGGATCGGAGCATTCGCGTTTGGGATACCAAGACCTGCAAGTTGATTAGAACGCTCTCGGTGGATTCCGGCCGTTTTCGAAGCCTCGCATTCTCACCAGTCAGCGATCACTTGGTAGCTGGCTCGTCCGACGGATGGGTTCGGTTCTGGGATCCATTGAAGGATGATAAGGCATTTCACGAGATCAAACATGGTCCGCCGATCTCCGTTGTGCGAATATCTCGGGGCGGCAAATACGTGCTCGCTGCAGGAAAATCGCGACCGGTGCGCATTTGGGACTTCGAGAGCAAGTCGCTTGTTGCCGAGATTCCCACGGGACAAAGCGGCGCAGTGGATGTTCGCTTCGCGCCGGGCGGGAAAGCAATCGTCTTCGTGAGTCCGGAGGGCCTCATCCGATTCGGGGACATCGAGACGGGAGAGATAGAACGAGTGCTGAACCCCGATTATTCCTCCGGTACACGGATCGAGACCTTGGCCCTTTCTGACGATGGTGCGACGATTGTAACGGGAAGCTACCAAGGTTCGCTCAACGTCTGGTCGGTTGCGGACGGCGTTCTTCAACATCAACAGCTACTGACGTTGGGAAAGATCGAGGATCTTGAGTTCGTGCAAGGGCCGCTTCTTGCGGCTCTTACCATCGGAGGACGTCTCGTGGTCTACGATGTGGAAGAGAACCGAGAGTACCGCACACTGGCCACACACCATCTTGCAGGAAATGCTCTTGCCAGATCTGGCAATGGTGAACGCCTCGCGGTCGGCAGCAGCGACGCCAGCATCAAAGTGTTGGACGCCAGTGAACTGACCCAACCAAGCGTGTTTTGGCACGACGATGCCGTGCGATCTCTCGCTTTTCGCCCAGACGGAAAGCACTTGGTTGCGGCGAGTAGCGACGGAGCACTGGTTGTTTGGGATATCACAAGTGGTAAGCAACGCTCGGCAATCGCCACGGCGGACCGGGTCACAAACATGTCTATCCGGCCTTCCGGAGAATTGGTCGCGATGGCAGGACTTAGCGGGTCGAGCAAGGCCCATCGCGTCTCGTTGTGGGATACCGGAAGTGGCGAGATGGTCGATCAAATCTTGGAGTCTCAGTTTAGAATCGCTATTGCTTTCTCGTCGAGCGGCCAACAATTGGCAATTGCCAAACTTACCGACTCAGGCGAAGGCGCAGGGAAAACCCTCGTCTTCGATTCAAATGACTGGAGCAAACCACAATTCGAGACCGGGGAACACGAAGGCATAGTAAACGCGTTGGCGTTTTCACCTGATGAGCAATACATCGTCGTCGGATTCGACGACGGCGAGGTGCGGTTCATTGACTCCTCGACCGGCGCGGTGCAAGATCACTCGATCCAAATACCGACGATTCCCAGGACATTCACCTTCTGCGAATCCGGTAGGCTGTTGGCGATTGGCACCGAGACAGGCGAGATCCACTTGTGGGACGTGAGTGCACAGGCTTCGCGCACCGTCATCAAAGGACACACTAGCCGCATCAACGCGTTGGCGGCTCTTCCCAACGGCACGACCATAATTTCGTGCGGCCGAGACAGAGAGTTGAAACTCTGGGACACGGTTTCCGGCGAGTTGCTTACGACGCTACGCGGGCATGGCCGCCAAATCTTCTGCATCGCAGTCTCGCCCAACGGAGACACAATTGCGTCAGGCGGACTAGGAGGCGATGTCCGAATCTGGCGAACGCGACCCGTGCGGTAGGTCTTCGATGTGTCGCGAAACGATGCGCCGAAATGAAGCTGTAACCGTCGGCATCAGCCACCCACAAAATCTCGCTCGTTCAGTTTCACGCGGAGGCCGCCTTGCATGGTGGTGATCCAGAGTTCGCCGGGGCGGGCCTCAAAGACGTAAGGGTAAGCGATCCAACCTTTCTCGCCGCGAGCGATGACCACCGGCTTGGACCACGTCTTTCCGTCATCGTCGGAGAACATGATGGATAGCTCCAGGCGATGGTTGCTCACAGGGACCTCGGACCATTGGTTGTCGCCTCCAGACAGCGGGAACTCAGTCTTGCCTTCGGGGAAGTAGCGATTCCAGACGAGCATCAACCGGCCGCTTTCCAGTCGTTTGAGCATGCCAGGAGCACTACTGGCGTCGATGGTCGAAGGGCCGATGGTCCGCCACGAAAGACCGGCGTCGTCGGAATAGGCTTGCCAGAAGACCTTCCAGTTGGTGCGGATCTTATGTGAAGCTGCTGATTATGTGGAGTTGAGTTCAGTTATCCCAC
>CAZUAH010000042.1:0-45695 GCA_964617665.1 uncultured Pirellulaceae bacterium | reverse complement strand
TGTTTCGCACTGAGCGGCCGCCCATCGTGACGGTCGATCCAATCTCGCAGCCCCAGGTCGTCCACAACCGAACGGAGCCAGCAGACGGCCTTCCACGATCCCACCTCGAGAACCCGGCCAACGATGAAGTCACGATGTCTCCACCAGTCAAGCTGGCCGAAATCATGATCCCAGAACAAATCTCGCAGCATCTTCGGCAACTCGATCAGATCCGGTTGCGGTGACTCGGCGGAGGACATGGAAGACTTCCTGGTGGTTCACTTCAGAGCGCCCAACGGCCCACGGCTACCATTATGGCGGTTTGCCCCACTGATGACGACGCGGCGAGTTTGTTTGGGCAGGAAAGGGAATGGTACGGCTTGCAGGTTCGCAGGGCCGTCGAGCGTTGGCTTCGCACATTGCGGGGCGGCTTCGGAAAGCCATGCGGCGGCTCAAGCAACGTAGCCCAGTTCTATGCCCCAGCGTCTTGACGCGAGATCAGATACGTCCGACGCTATTGATGTTGTTGCTCGCGTCAAATCGCCGGGAGGCATGGTAATGCGAATCGGTAGAAGTAGTGCTACGTGTTTTGTCATGGCCTTTGTGTCGTGGTGTGTATCGCCCGCCGCGGAGATCCCGCAGGAAGACGGAAGCCAAGCGGTGGCGCGTGACTTGCGCAGAGCAGACCCGGAGCGACCGGAGTTGGCGTTTGATGCGGATCGAGATTTCCCGGCGTGGCAAACGGAACTTCGTGGACGGCTTTGCGATATCATGGCGATTCCCGGGACGTGGAACCGCTCAGTTCAGCCGACGATTCGACGCGATTCGGCGACCGATGTGTACACGATGGACCGTGTCGAGTTCGAGACGGAACCGGGACAGGTGGTGCCGGGCTACCTGCTGCTTCCCAGAAAAGGCAGGCCGCCGTTTCCGGTGATGATTTGCCTGCAAGGGCATTCGCCGGGTATGCATATCTCGATCGGGCGGGGAACGACAAAGCAGGAGATTGCGTCGATCCAGGGCGGTCGGGACATCGCAATCCAGGCTGTCCAGCACGGTTGGGCGGCGTTGGCCATCGAGCAGCGGGCGTTTGGCGAACGTGCGATCAAGGAAGTTCCGTGTGGCGACGTTGCCCTCCGCGAACTGCTCAAAGGTCGACCGCTCACGGGACAACGCGTGTTCGACGTGCTGCGGGCCGTCGATTTCATTGTCACACGACCGGAACTGGATGCGGCGCGCATCGGTTGTATGGGCAACTCGGCGGGCGGTACCATCAGCTTCTACGCCGCCTGTGTCGACCAGCGAATTCGGTTGGCCGTGGTCTCGTGCTCGTTCGGCACGTTCGAATCCACATGGCTGTACAAACGACATTGTGCTTGCGGATACTTGCCGGGCCTCTTGAAGGTAGCCGATATGCCGGACCTGGCCGGGTTGATCGCACCGCGGCATCTGATTCTCGTCGCCGGAAAGAAAGATGGAATTGCTCGCTTTGACGGTGTGCAGGAAGGCTACCGGCTGGCCAAACGGGCGTTTGTCGCGGCCGGCTGTGCTGATCGCGTGGTCCTGTTGGCGGCCGAGGGTGGCCACCAGTTCTATCCGGAACTCGCGTGGCCCGTTATCCAGAAGACGCTGGCGAGTTGGGGCACACCGTAGTCTGTGGACGAAGCCGTTGGGAGGGTCATCATGGGTCGTACTATCATCGTCACTGCGCTCTCGATCGTGGCCTTGTCTCACATCAGCGCCGTCGGAGCCGAACGGCGGATCGAGACCGTTGCATTGGCGGGAACGCCCGAGCACATCGGCACGCTATGGGGCAAGATCAATCGCACGGCAATCCGGGAGGACATGAAGAAATACTTTTTGACGCCCGCGAAGAACAAAGGCATCTCGAACGATGTGCTGATAGCACGGGCCGAACGGTTCGTCGAATTGGTGCAGCGGTTTGCTCCTCACTGGTTGACGGAAGCTCGCGCGATCGCCCGGGCGGCCGAGGTCGACGATCGTCTGTATGTCTCCTTTGTGGCCAACGTGTATCGCGGGTTGTACCTTCACGACGAATGTACTTCCTACGCGGTATCTCCCGAATTCACAGTTGATCGACGCATCTTCTTTCACAAGAACCGTGACAATGCACCCAAGAGCCAGTGCGTGTTCATTCTGGACAGCGCGATCGAAGGAGTGAACAAGTTCATCGCGGTCAGCGACGCGAGCGTGGTGGCCTGCATGATGATGGTCAACGACAAAGGTTTGGCGGGTTCGGCCGACATGGGCGGACTGCCGGCCGGTCGGCCAAAGTACCGTGGTTTGATGAACACATTCCTGCTGCGCCACATCGCCGAAAGAGCGGCCACATGCAAAGACGCATTGCGGATCATCGAGGAGTTCGTGTCCAAAGGGTACTACGCTGGCGGAGGAAAGACCGGCACGCACTGGTTGTTCGTCGATTCTGACGGCAATCGGTTGGAGGTGAGCCACAACTCGGACCAGGCCGAACACGCATACCACACCAAGAAGGTGTACTTCAGCGCGCGGCGGTCCTCGAACGCTTGCCAGAGCCTGGAACAAGCGGATCAGCCGATCGACTTCGCCACGTTTCACAACGTGTCGCGAGATCCGTCGATGTGCTTCGGCACGTCGATTGCCGGGATGTCGGTCGAGATCGACCGAACGCGGCCGGACATGTTGACGTGCGCTTGGATCTCGTTGCCAGCTCGAGGACTGTCGTTTCCCTTGTTCATGGGCGGCACGGATACGCCGTTGCCTCTTTTGAACGGCGAGGTCTTCGCACGATCCAATCAAGTCCAGTGCAGTCGAGAGATCTGCGAGAGAATCGAAGCCGCAGCATTCGGCAATCAGCGATCGCTGGAAGCGAAGATTCTCAGTTTGCTGGATGCGGAGCAGGACGAAGAGGTCAGAAAGACGCTGAATGAATGGGTTGGCGCATGCACCGACAGCCACTTGGCGGTGCTCGATAGGTGATGTGCGACGTTTCTACCTTCCCATCAGATTCACTGCCCGGACGGTGCGCATTCGCTCTTCGACTTCCGGCGGCAGGTAGCCTTTCATCCAGGCCTTGGCGCGGTAGGTGAACTCGTCGCCGTTGGGCAGGAACTCGATGGGACGTCGGGCCAAAGCCTGAGGCCGCGTCGCGATTGGGGCGGTGTGCGGGTTTTCGTGACAGCCGACGCATGATCGAGTCTCGCCAGCACGAGGGTAGATCCATGTCAGTTGGTTTCCGACGACGCGGCGGTCGCTGTCCAGCACTTGGAAATGCATCAGCCGATCGGCCGGCACCTCGACACAGAACGAGCCATCGGCGGCTAACGGCACTGTCCCCAGCACCCGAGCAAACAGCCCGTGGTGGTTCTTCCAGATGGGCCACAGGTTCGTGTGCGTGCTGTGCCGGCCCACGGCGGGCATCCCTTCAATCAGTCGTACCAGCCGGCCTCGTTCGGCTGCCTCCTTCTCTTGGGTCGTGAAGACCGACGCGCAAACGAACCGTCCGCTGTATGCATCCGGATCGATCACCGTTGCCTGTTGACTTGGTGCCGGACGAGCCAACACGGGGCGTGGTTCAAAGTCGGCCGCTGCCGGATCGTTGTAGAGCAGTTGGACCGATTGCGTCGCCGGATCCAACAGGTATAGCCCGAGGTCGATCTTGTCGTGGTCGAATTCCTTTGGCGTCGCGGCGCAGAGCACACGGCCATCGGGCAAAGGGAACGGCGTGGTGTAGGCCGTGGTCTCGTTCACCGGCGTGATGATCGTTTCCCGATCTCGCAACGGGCCCACCAATGCCAAACCGGCCTGAGTCGCCACGACGATCTGCCGACCGTCGGGCATCGCTTGCGGCTGCGTCATGCGCAGCACGCCGAATGTGAGAGGATTCTCGACTCGCCCGATTCGCGAACGCGGTCCGTAGTCCAGGTGGTGCCAGAACGATCGTCGTTCCGGACCGTATAGAACTACGTCTTGGCTACCGTCGGCGTGGACGGCATGCAGGGTCAGTTCGGTTTTGATACGAGCGTAGAACATCTCCAGGCGACAGAAGGCGATCCGCCCGTCGGCCAGCACCGCCGGTTCGTTGTCTCGACCGGCATTGGTGGCGATCCGTTCCATGTCGCTGCCATCGGAGTTCATTACGTACAGAGCGTTACATTGGTAGCCGTGATACTCGTCGCGGATGCCGCTGCGCGTGGAAGAGAAGACGATCCGCCCGTCAGGTAGATAGGCCGGTCCAACGTCGTGATACGGTCCGTCGGTCACTTGTTCGAGTTCCGTACCGTCGATGCGAATGCGCCAGACGTGCCACCAGGGATCGTCCTGGCCGCGACGGCTGAAGATCACTTGCGTGCCGTCCCAGGACAGCTCGCAGTCCGCCACATAGCCGTCGGTGAACTGGGTCAGTGGTGTGACTCGCCCGTCGGGGCTTGGTGGCCGCAACACGAATAGATTGCGCCCAGGTCGATAGACAGGCCCTGGATCAGTGTAAACGTAGGTTCGACGCCAACGGTCGGCCAATTCGACGGTCCCCACGTCGTTAGGCATGGTATTGTCGCCTTTGATGAAGACAATCGCCTGCAGTTCACCATGTTTGGCGTCGGAACTGGCTTGCGAGGATGCCTCCCATCCTGCTTCTCGAAGTCGTGGTATCTGCAGTAGGGGGATTTGGCGAATTCGGAACGTATCGCGGGCAAGATGTCGAATACTCTCGAAAGGATGGTCGGCCGCGGCTTTCCTCAGCGCGGCCTCAGCTTGTTGGTTCTCGCCATGGGCCAAAAGGCCGGCCAATGCCTGGGCCGCTGCGTAACGGACTCCCAATGTGGAACGACCGTCATTCAGAATGCGCACCAGCAAGTCAGTATGCTCATGGGCGGCAAGCAGCCCCAACGCCCGCACAGAGGCCTCGCGCCAACGCGGCGCGATATCGTTGTATTCGTCGAATTTGAAAGTGCCGCAGTAGCCGTAGTCGGCTTCGGCCTTGGCCTTCGACAACAACTGGGCGATGGGTTCGACAGCCCGGTGATCGCCCAGCAAGGCCAACGTCTTGGCAGCGTTGATTCGTACCCAGCCATCCTCGTGTTCCAACAAGGCCACGAGCCTCGGGAGATCTTCTTTTTCTGTACACAAGACGTGCAGCCAAGTGGAGATGCAGATTGCCTCGCGTTGTTCGGACGTGATCCCGGCCGTAGTGGGCGGTTTGGGCCATTTGGGGGCGTCGGCCGGTTTTGCGACGCGCCGTGGTTGACCGAGTCGTTCAAATGCATGTTCGCATGCCTCCTGTCGCAGGCCCGTGTGCTCCATCAAATGTCGCGTCAGCCGGCCGGGTACAGCCAATTCGTACAGCATGAAACGATCGTGGTCGCGTGGCAGATTGGCCATCACCAAAGGTGCCAGACCCCGCAGTGTGTGCCGATCTTCCTCACGGTCCAGCGGCAGCCGGCAAAGCGCATAGGAGATCGCGTAAGGCGTTTCCAGCATCCGGTCCTCGCCGGTGTCCGAGGGAGGAGCGGCCCAATTGTCGTCTTGCGGGACGTGTGGAGGATACTTGCCGTCGAACTGTTTGGCGTAACGCGGATAAGCCGCCAGCAGCGCTGGCACGGCCGCAGGATCTCCGAAATCGCCCAACGCGTCGGCGGCGCAGCGTGCCCACATGGTATTGTCGAGCAAGTCGATCAACGCATCGAACCCAGCCGGGTCGCGCAATCGTCCCAGGGCTCGGATTCCGGCTCGAACGGCCGGTCGCCAATTCGCGGCGGTTGGCGGTTCCGTTCCCAAGCACTTCAGAATCGCCTCGCTTGCCCCGTCTCCCCCCAGCGCGCCCAACGCTCGGAGGCCTCGTTCGACTCGCCATTCGAATGAGACGGCGTCCGTGCTTGGCTGATCGGTTTCCCCCCTGTCATAGACTTCGATCTCGAAGAACGTCGTTGGGTATTCCTTGAGCCGACCTCCGAGGCTGGTAATGCGAATGTACCGCGCGACACGTGGCGGAAAGTCGATCGTCAACTCGACGGGTGTCGTCTCCTGTTTGTGCCGTACCACCTCGAACTGGCGATTGTCGGAACTAGTCGCCAGTTCGTATTTGGTCATCACCAGCGTCGGCCCGTACTGATGTACGACAACACGGGTAATCTCTGTCGGGTGGCCCAAGTCGATGGTACACCACTGCGGGTAATCGACGTTCTTGGTTTGCCAGTATTTTGGGCCGATTTGGCCGTCTGTCAGCAGGTCGGGCGGACCCAAATATGTGGACGAGGCGAATACGGGCCGGTCTCGAGCCAAGTTCTCCGGCCGCTTCAAGAGCGCCAGAACGTCATTCGGCGGCCGATCGGGCGGCACCGCGTTCCACCATTCCCGCCATACGTTGGCCTGGGCGCTCCGCTGGTCTCGTGACGCGAGCGAATCGAAAGGGGATTCCATTCCGGTCAAGTTGGTCAACGACACGTGTGCGGCCTGTCGCGTAGCCCAGTCTCTATCGTCCAGTGCTTCGAGCAACGGGCCGATCGCTTTCCGGCTGCCGCACCAAGCCAAGGCCATCGCCACCTCGCGTCGCACTTCGGGCGAAGGGTCATCGAGTTGTTCAATCAGGGCATCTTCCGCCGCATACGCGCGGAGAAAACCAAGCGACTCGGCCGCTCCGGCTCGAACTGTTGACGAAGTGGAGCGAAGGTTAACCAGCTTCTGCGAGACCTGCTGGTCGTAAGGATTCGTGGGAAGATCACCAGCGGGGCCGTTTCGTACGGCGACCGCAGTAGTGGTCAGTATCAGCCACGCCAAGAGGAAAGTGCGTGTCATGCCCCGGTCATGTGTTGAAGTCTATCGAGCTGTCGCGCCAAGTCTAAGACGGCGAACGCCGAGACGCAAGAAGGTGCGTCGACTATGATCCGAGTTGGCTACGGTGGAGCTTCACTATCAACAGGATTCACTTTCGCGTGCTCGGCAACGTAGCGGTACGAGTACAGCCACCCGTTGGCCACGTACCAGACGTCGCGACGGTTGGCCACGTGGGCGAAGTGCTGCATCAGCGTCGAGCCAGCCACACCGTCCACGCCGGGCCGGCCATCGTACAGCACGCTGTTCTGGTACCGGTCGGCGTGCCACATGGCGTAGAAAATGCCACCTCGCTCGTAGACCGTGTCGAACGCTTGGTTCAGAACCGCCACATCCTTGGCGTAGTATCTACCTTTCGGCCGGCGTGCTTCCATGACGACATCATAGGATTTCGTCTGGAGCCCACCGATTCCGTAGTAACGATGTTCGGCGTTCCAAGACGCATAGTCGGTGCTTGTTGGATTGTCGCGCTGGTTCCAATCTCGCAGAAACAAGAATTCGCCCGCGGATGCGTGCCGCACTGCATCGTCTTTGTATGCGCAGGGAAGAATGAACTCGAAGATGTATTGTCCGTAGGGAATGCCGTGGAGGTTCTTTAGAATATCGTCGCGACACCCAACAATCTCTTTCGTGTACCCGCCACTGCGATAGGTCTTTGCGCTGCAGGGGTGGCGGCGAGTATGGACCACGGGCTCCCAACTGCGATCGCTGCGATCCAATTCCTCCTGCATTCGTTCCCAAATGGCCTGTCCACCGTACATCTGGCTGTTGATGGCCACCGACACGGGAAAATGAAACGCCCGGCAGGCATGAACCGAAGCTTGATATTTGTCCGAGGCATCGTCGGTCATTCCTCGCCACGGGGCGCCCGCGTTGGCCGTGCCTTTTCTTCCCCAATTGTCGTTCGACAACGTGAATGTGGCTTTCCGCGCGTCATAGTACTTCGCCACTTCGTCGAAGGTCACCGAGCCGGCATCCACGAACCTCAGATGGATCTTGTTGGCTTTCTGGAATCCGACTGACACAAACGCTTTGCCTTCGGCCGGCGCGAAACGAACGCATTTCGCCCCGTTGAAGAAGTCCTCGGATGTCCGGCAATCCAGTGATTTCCATGGCTCCGAGTCAGCGTCACGACGTAGCACAGTCGTTTGTGGGGATAGGTCCGAAGCGTGAAACACGTACGTGACCGGATATTCGAATCCCCACTTACTCTGCATTCGTTCGTTGATCGAGACCGTGAAGTCGTTCGGTTGCTCGGCCAATGCGTTGCCGCCGAATATGGCCGACAGCACTCCGAGCAGCGGACCGACTGACACATTCAAGCGGCATCCCATACGATTTACCTCCCAAAGGATCAAGCGAATCCCACGTTTTCGGATGCCGACGATTGTATCTTCTGGCAGTGGATTGTTGAAGATCTTCCGGATTGCGGATCACGTGCCGAGAGCCCCGGCTGTTCGCTGTGTGAATGACGGGGTACATTCTGCCGTCCAGATAGCGTTGGATGTTTGCACAAGGTGTCTTTTCTGGCGGGGAGAATGAGTAATGTCGAATGAAACGCAAAACTCTGTCGGTTCGGTGGTGTCGTTGTGGAGATATCCTGTCAAATCGATGATGGGAGAGGAACTCAACGCTACGGACGTCACGGAGCACGGGGTGTTGGGGGATCGGGCGTACGCCCTTGTCGATACGTCTGACGGCAAATTGGTCAGCGCCAAGAACCCGCGGAAATGGCCAGGACTCTTCGACTACCGCGCTGCCTTCATCGATCCGCCGCGAGTGGATCAGGATGCTCCGCCGGTGCGAATCACTCTGCCGGATGGCGCAATGGCGACCAGCGGGCAGGACGATGTTAATCGGATCGTCTCGGCAGCACTTGGCCGAGCGGTGACGCTGGAGACATCGCCACCCGAACAGCCCAGTTTGGAGGAGTATTGGCCGGATATCGAGGGACTCGATCACCGCGACACAGTGACCAATGAATCGCTGCCATCGGGGGCGTTCTTCGATGGCGCCGCGATTCATCTTCTGACAACGTCCACGCTTGGTGCACTTCGCAGAGCGCATCCTGAAGGTCGATTTGAGGTCCGCCGATTCCGGCCAAATATCGTTGTGGAGTCGACGCCAGGGGACTCGGATTTCCCCGAGAATACCTGGATTGGTCGCACGATCGCCATTGGCGAGCAAGTTCGCATTAGCATCACTGGTCCTTGCCCACGTTGCGTGATGACCACGTTGGCCCAAGGAGACCTGCCTGTCGATCGAGGGATTCTGCGCACGGCAGCGAAAGAGAACGAGGCGCACGTTGGTGTCTACGCCCAGGTGGTGCAAGGCGGTGCGATCAAGCGGGGCGATCAGATCACACTGGTAGACTGATACCGCGCGCGTAGCAAGCCTCCTTAGCGCTGCTTCTCCCAGTCTATACCGCGTCGTTTGTCCCGCAGGTCGACGCTTGAAACGACCCTGCTGCTGTCTGCCTGCGCTCGGGATTTGGAGCATTCGTCGATGCTCCCGAGGGCTTCATGCGGCGACGGAGTGCCGACGGGCACGAAGCCAATACTCCGCCCCTCCTCGCCGAAATCACACTGCACTTGATCTAGATCAATTTTTCCCTGCATTGTCTAGATGATGCCAGTATTCCGTGATAGAAGACGATCTTAATGTCGTTTTCTTCGTTTTCTGGTGCGCGAATACTTTGATTTGGGGGAGAGATGCCGTGGGCAGTAGTGATGATCGACCGGCAGTTCCTCCAGAAGACGCTCCCCGGCCCGATCGGCGAGGCTTTCTGTCCAAGACTGCGTCGATGGCTATGACCGGTGGGTTGGTAGCTGGCTACGGCGGGTTGGCCGTGATGGCCGGCCGGTTTCTGTATCCCACGGGCGGTCATTCCGTTGGTTGGTGTTTTGTGACGGTTGTCGACGAACTGAAGCCGGGCGAATCGATGACGTTTGTTGCGCCGTCGGGGGAAAAGGCCGTTGTCGCCCGACAGAGCGAGGGTACTACCTCCGAGGATTTCATCGCCCTTTCCAGCGTCTGCCCCCACCTGGGATGCCAAGTGCACTGGGAACCGCACAACAACCGCTTCTTCTGCCCGTGTCACAATGGCGTGTTTGACCCGCAGGGCATTGCTTTAGAGGGGCCGCCGGCGCAGGCCAAGCAAGAACTCAAGCAATATCCTCTCAAGGTGGAGGACGGTTTGCTGTTTATCGAAGCGCCGCTTGCCACCGTTGGGAAGACGGTAGCTCGCCGTAACAACGCCGGGACGGCGAATTCGCCGACACAGGAGGCTTGACGTGGTCACTCTTCGCCAATGGTTCGCCGAACGTGTGCCTGTCAGCTAGGCACAGTTAAGCGAGTTGACGAACGAACCCGTGCCCAACCACCTGAAACGTTGGTGGTTCTGCCTGGGAGGAATGCCGGCCTATCTGTTCGTCGTCCAGATTGTGACGGGGATCTTGCTGGCGTTCTATTATCAGGCCTCGCCTTCGACGGCTTACGATTCCGTCCGTTACATCACCGAGGAGGCGAGCTACGGATGGTACTTCCGCAGTCTACACAAATGGGCCGCCACGTTCATGATCGCGGCGGTGATTTTGCATCAGATGCGAGTGTATTTCACGGGCGCCTACCGAAGGCCGCGCGAGATCAACTGGATGGTCGGGATGGCCCTGCTGGCGTGTACGCTGCTGGCGGGTTTCACTGGTTACAGCTTGGTGTACGAGCAGTTGAGCTACTGGGGGGCGACCGTCGCCGCGAACATCAGCGACGCGGTTCCAATGGTTGGCGGTTTTGCCAAGCACATGCTCTTGGGCGGCGATTCGTATAACGAGCGGACGTTGTCACGGCTGTACATTCTTCACGGCGCCGTTTTCCCGGTGACCATGGTGCTGCTTATCGGTGTGCATATTGTCTTCATCCGCTTGCACGGCGTGACAGAGTTTCAGTTCGAAGACGAACCGGAAGACGAACCGCGACATTTCAGTTTCTTTCCCGATCACATACTTACGGAACTGATCATCGGCCTCGTGCTGATGCTGTTGCTGAGTGCACTGGCAACCATCTTTCCTGCCCATATGGGACCGAAGGCCAATCCGCTGGTGACGCCCGAGGTGATCAAGCCCGAGTGGTGGTTCTACATTTCGTTCCGGTGGCTGAAGCTGTTTCCGCTGACGTTCGCCGTGCTGAGTACGGGATTCATCGTCGCGGCGATGTTCCTTTGGCCCTGGATCGATGCGATCCTGCAGAAGATCACGGGCAAGAAAGAAATAAGCGTCTACATCGGCATCGTGGTGACGTTCCTGCTAATCGGACTGACGGTTTGGGAAGCGGCGGTTGCCCATTAGGATTTTGAAAGGCGGCTATAACCTATGAATCTGAAAACCAAACAGCTAATCATCGCCTTGCTCGGCATTCTGTTTCTGGTCTCCCTGATTTTCGTCCAATGGATGGAGGTCGTCCGCAAGCGGGCCGAGGCGGGATTGGCGGGGCATCCCGTCTCGTATCCACAAGATTCAATTACGTGTATCGAATGCCATCAGAAGGAGTCGCCCGGTATCGTCGACCACTGGGAAGGCAGCAGCCACGCGGCCAAGGGGGTCGGCTGTGCGGAGTGCCATAAGGCCGAGGAAGGAGACGTGGACGCCTACGACCACCACGGCTACACCATCGCCACGGTTGTCACGCCACTGGACTGCTCGCGGTGCCACCAGACCGAATACGAACAGTTCGTGCACAGCCATCATGCCAAGGGGGGCAACATTCTCGCCTCGTTGGACAATTTCTTGGCCGAAACCGTGGAGGGCGCCCGCGAGCCGTTCAACCCGCATTCGCCCACGCCGGGAATGGTTATCGACAAGGCCAATGGGATGGCTAGCGTGAACGTGGGCTGCAAGCAGTGCCACGGCAGCAAGATCGCCTTGGAGGGCACGGACGGCAGCGTGATCACTGTCGACGACCTCAAACCGGGGGCGGACGGTAAGCCAACGAATCAGGATGCCGTTAGCCTGGTCAAGCACGACGAGAACAACAAGCCGATCCTTCATGCCAGCAGTTGGCCCAACACGGGCATTGGCCGCATCAATTTGGACGGGTCGTTGGGTTCCTGCTCGGCGTGCCATTCGCGGCACGATTTCTCGCCGCGTCGCGCTCGGCAGCCGGAAAACTGCGCCAAGTGTCACCTGGGGCCCGACCATCCGCAGAAGGAGATCTTTGAAGAATCCAAACACGGCGCGGCTTTTCGCGACTTGAAGGCTCACATGAATCTCGACGCGGAAGACTGGGTGCTGGGCGAAGACTACACGCAAGCGCCTACCTGCGCCACTTGTCACATGTCGGCGAACACCCGAAACGATAAGAAGGTAACTCACGACCCAGGCGAGAGGATCTCGTGGACGAACCGCCCGCCGGTCAGTCTGGTCATGGACACCGACGAGAAAGGCGCGGTGGTCAAAGAAACGAACTTGGCCAAGCGACGAAAGCTGGTTGCACACACTTGGCAGGAAAAACGGCAGGACATGAAGAATGTGTGCACGCACTGTCACATGGAAAACTATGTCAATGCGTTCTATCAGCAGTACGACGACTTTGTCATCAATTACAACGAGAAGTTCGCCAAGCCCGGTGCCAAGATCATGGCAGCGTTGAGGGAGCACAAACTAATCACGAGTACGCCGAACGGAAAGTCCAACTTCGACGAAGAGATCGAATGGACTTGGTTCTATCTCTGGCACCACGAAGGTCGGCGTGCCCGGCACGGTGCTTCGATGATGGCGCCGGACTACGCTCATTGGCACGGCATGTATGAAGTTGCCGAACGGTTCTACATGGAGTTGATTCCCCAGGCCCGCGAAATTGCCGAAGAAGCCGCGAAGCACGGCAATGAAGAGGGCGCCGAGGCGGTGTTGACGCTGATCGACGACATCCTCGCGCGACCGGAGCACGAGTGGTTCGAGATGGAGAAGAAGAAACTGGCTGCCAAGCCCGATGAGAATCCAAAGCCGGAGCCTGACGTGGCAAAGGTGAAGGAAGCGGAGGAGCCCAAGGAACCCAAGGTGGCGAAGGAAGCCAAGGAGTAGCCGCCGATGGGGCGGAAATCGTCTGGTTCGCGATCGCTTGAGAATGGGAGTAACTCGGTAATGGCTCTGTTAGGTGTGCTGGCTCGTGTGCAAGTGGCCGACCGTGTGCTGACGATCGAGCAGCTTGCGGAAATCGATGGGGTATCGACCTTTCCCGTCGAAGATGACGAGCGGCTTGGCATTCTCATCGAAGCAGACAAGGTCAACCGTGCTCACGAGATACTGACCACCGAAGTGAACCGCCTGCCCGGTATTCTGGGTACGTGGCCTGTTTTCAATCACTTCGAATCGGATTCTTCGTACGAGAACACTCAACTATCTAGCGCAAGTGCAAATAGTGACTAACCAAGGGAGGCAAAGGTCGATGGCAAGTACACGTCGTGATTTTCTCAGGTCGGCCGCCGTGGCGTCCGTGTGTGCCGTCGCGGGATGCCGGCAATCGGGGCCGCCTGCGGGCGAAGACTTGGACATGAAGGCGGAAGGGCTTTCGTGGAAAAAGTCCGTCTGCCGTTTCTGCGGAACGGGCTGCGGCGTCCAGTTGGGAGTCAAGGGAGATCGCCTGGTGGCACTTCGGGGCGATCCCGAACACCCGACGACGAAAGGGCTGGTTTGCGCCAAAGCGCTATTCCTGCCCAAGATCCTCTATTCGGCCGACCGCTTGAAAACGCCGCAAATCCGCCGCGACGGCAAACTGGTGGACGCCAGTTGGGAAGAGGCCATGTCGCTGGTCGCCGAACGGTTTGCCGATGCGATCAAGAATCACGGTTCGGACGCGGTGGCATATTACGGGTCGGGTCAATGTCTTTCGGAAGAGAGCTATCTGGCCAATCGCCTGTTCAAAGGCGGCATCGGCACGAATAACGTCGAGGGCAATCCCCGGCTCTGCATGGCCAGTGCCGTGGGCGGCTATGTGACTACCTACGGCAAAGACGAACCGATGGGATGCTACGACGACATCGAGCACGCCCGTGTGTTCTTCCTGGTGGGCTCGAACACGGCCGAATCCCATCCCGTGATCTTCGATCAGATCTTGGTGAATCGCCAGAGCGGCAAGAAGGCACAGGTTATCGTGCTGGACCCGCGAAAGACGCCCGTCAACTCGGTGGCCGATGTCCAGCTATCTCCGACTCCCGGCTACGATCTGGCTGTGTTCCATGCCATGGCGCACGTGATCGTCAAGGAAGAACTGTACGACGAGGAGTTCGTCAACAAGAACGTCGCGTTCAAGAAGGTAGCGGACGGCGAAACGGTCGACGTGGCGTTTGACGAGTACGTGAAGTTCCTGGAGGACTTCAGCCCGGAGAAGGCATCGGAGATTGCGGACGTTCCCGCCGACGAGATTGTGAAGGCCGCGCGTGTGTTCGCCCAAGGGCCCACCATGTCGTTCTGGACAATGGGGCTGAACCAGCGAATCACCGGCGTGTGGGCGAACAACCTGGTGCACAACCTCCACTTGCTCACCGGTCAAATCGGCATACCCGGCGCCACGCCTTTCTCGCTGACAGGCCAACCGAACGCGTGCGGCGGCGTGCGTGATACGGGGTCGCTGTGCCACATTCTTCCCTACGGGCGTCTCGTGGCTAAAGAAGAGCATCGAGCCGAGATCGAGAAACTATGGGGATGCGAACCCGGCCGGATCAAGCCCAAGCCAGGACTGAACACGGTCGAGATGTTCAAGGCGTTGGGCGAGAACAAGATTCGCGCCATGCTGGTCCTGACGACCAATCCGGGACATTCGCTGCCGAACGTGGATCCGTATCGCGATGCCATGGGCAAAGAGCGTGAGGACAAGCCGTTTATCGTCGTCGCCGATGCGTATCCGACGCGAACAACCGAGTTGGCGGATGTTGTGCTCCCGGCGGGCATGTGGTGCGAGAAGGAGGGCGTGTTCGGCATGTCCGAGCGACGCTATCAGTTCCTGCCGAAGATAGTCGAACCGGTTGGCGAATCCCATTCCGATTTTGACATCCTGCTCGATCTGGCCGGACGTTTGGAGGAAGCCGGTGTTGTTCCGGAAGGCTACATCAGCAGCAAGTTCAAGACTCAGGCAGAGGTCTGGGACGAGATGCGTGAGGCGTCGCGTGATACTGCCTACGACTTCACCGGCATGACACGCGAACGCCTGCACAAGGAACGCGGCATCCGCTGGCCGTGTCCCAGCGAAGACCACCCCGGAACGGTTCGTCGCTTCGTCAAGGGAGAGGATCCGCTGTTGGACGAAGGGCCGTTTGCGGACGACTCGTTGGAGGAGGGCGATATCAGCTTCTACGCTCGGCCCGATAAACGGGCGTATGTCTGGCTGCGTCCGATGAAGCCGCCAGCCGAGCCCGTAGACGACGAGTATCCTTACATCTTGTCGACCGGCCGCGTGCTGGAACACTGGCACACGGGAACGATGACGATGAAGGCCGATGAGTTGCGGCGAGCCCAGCCTGCCGCCTTTGTCGAAATCCATCCGGACGATGCCGAGAAACTGGGCATCCAGAGCGGCAACAAAGTGCAGATTACGTCGCGACGCGGGAAGGCTGTCATCAAGGCCCGCGTGGTGGACACGCCACGACCGGGCATGGTGTTCGTCCCGTTCCACTGGGCCGACAACGACAGCCTGATCAATAAGGTCACCATTGATGCTTACGATCCGGGTTCCAAGCAACCGGAATTCAAAATCTGTGCCGTCAAACTGGCCAAGGTTTGAGGGAAGGAGGTCACTGACGATGAGAATACAAGTCCTCGCAGCAGCCGCGTTTTTGCTGTTTCCCGTTGTCCTCGTTGTGTTGTCCGGTTGCGAGCAGGAAGGGCAGGCTCAAGTCGAATCGGATTTCGCACCCGGCGCCTTTCCTCCCACACTGTCCGATACGGAGGACCACCGGAATTCGTGGACGCGTGCGGATTGCCTGACGTGTCATGAGACGGGCGAGAATGAATCGCCCGTAATGAAGCACGACAGCCTGCCTGAGTTGGCCAAAGAGGCCAAATGTCGCACCTGTCACGTATTCATAGAGGGTAGCCAGCCTCGCCAGTGAGAGGGCAGCGATGAGCCTGTCGCGGCGAGTTTTCCTCAAGGCCGGTGGAGTAGTCGCCGCGTCGATCGGCGGCGGTTTGTTGCTTCGCGCTGCAAAGACGCAGACGCCTGACTATCTGCGTCCACCCGGCGCCGGCGACGAGGATGAATTCCTGGCCCGATGTATCCGCTGCGCGCAGTGCATTGAAGTCTGCCCCACAGAAGTGCTCCATCCCGCCGATGCCGATTCGGCAATCGCGATTGGGACGCCTTATCTGGTAGCGCGGGATAGGCCGTGCAACCTGTGCCAGGGCGAGGATGAATTGAAGTGCATCGCGGCTTGTCCGTCCGACGCTCTTCAAGACGTACAGCGCCGACGGGACGTGCGCATGGGCGTGGCGGTGATCGACACGGAAACATGCTTGCCGTTTGTCGGAGTCTTGTGCAAAGCGTGCTGGCACGCCTGCCCCTTCCCGCGCGAAGCAATCACATTCGACACGCGCGGGCACCCGATCGTAGTCGAAGACGCCTGCGTGGGGTGCGGGTTGTGCGAACACGCTTGTTTGACGGAACCCACAGCGATTCGGGTCAAAACTCACCGTCAAATCCGCCGAGAAAGATCGCCATAGCACCGCTCGAGAAATAGGTGTTCCAAAACGAGTAGACTTCGGTCGCAGAAAAGTGGGATAGGCTTCCAAACTGTCACGTTAGTCGGACGACAGGCTGGAAGCCTATCCCACGCGGATCGGACACTTGCTTTCTCGAACGTTGCCAAGTAAATGTACGAGGTAACGAAGAGGTTGTGTCTGCTTCCAAACGTGCCAAGTCGATTCGCCTACGCCTATGGACCTGGAGCCACCGGCTGTCCGCCGCCGCGTTCCTCGCCTTGCTGGTCCTCGGTCAGCAAGAGAGGTTTCCATGGCTGAAAGGCTCGCCAACTGCGACGCGTCTGCTCGCCATCATACCTTTCGTTGATCCACTTGCCGGCTTGGAGGTGATGGCGGCGTCTCGCAACGTTACGGTCACGCTCCTGGTCGGAGTCGCGTTGACAACACTTATTGCAGTCGTCTTCGGCCGAGTGTTCTGCGGCTGGCTTTGCCCTGTGGGACTGGTCCTTGAGCTTGGCGATCGATTACGCAACTGGCTGCATCGTCGGTTGGCAAGGTTGCGAGTGAAGGTGCCTCAGTTTCATGTGCCAAAAGGACTGAAGTACTGGCTTCTGCTGCTGTTCCTCGGCCTTTCGCTTGTGGCCGGGATCCCGGTCTTCACATCGGCCTCGCCGATCAACATTGTCGTTTTGTCAGTCCTCTTTTTGCCTCTGGTTGGGCTGATCGTGATCGGCTTGCTGATTGTGCTGGAACACTTCTCGCCTCGACTCTTCTGTCGCTCAATCTGCCCGTTGGGCGCGCTTTACAGCCTGCTTGGTCGCTACGCCCCGTTGCGTATTCGAGTACGAACCGGCTGTGAACGGATGGCCTGTCAGCGATGCACGCAGCACTGCCCGATGGGAATCCGGGTCATGGAGGACTACGTACTGGCGGGCAAACCCGCAGTCAACGACCCCGAATGCACGCGCTGTGGCACCTGTTCGGACGTCTGCGGGGCAGGTGTTGTCAAGTTGGGGTGGGCCAGACGGGTTGATCGAGTCCGACTGGAGAGCTGACGCTTTGCGGAAGGCGTATGCCCAAGCAGGTCACGCCTGCCGGACGGGACCTACGATCAAAAAAGCACGGAGCTTTCCGGTCGAGACCGAAAACCTCCGTGCGTACAGCTCTCCAACCCACAGACACTGGAGCAGAGTGATCGGGAGCTAGAAATTCACATGGAACTGCGTGTAGAAGAAGTCCGCGTCTCCGTTATACGGTACACCCGGTGTTGTCGCGTAGAAGTCTCCTGCAAAGAAGTGGGAATAGCCGAATAACAGGTTCACTCGGGGGGCAATCAGGAAATTGGCGATCACGTCCAGTTCCTGGCCTAGGTCCCGACTACCGGCCGTGCCACCAGCCAGTCCTGCGAAGGGCGTCATGTTGACGTTGTACGGCACGTCATTGATGTTCGCCAGCCAGAGGATGTGGTACCACAACAGCAGCTTCACTTTCTTGTGTGGCTGCATGGTGAACAGCACGTTGGCATCCTCGATGTTCCGCCGGCCGAACAGGTCCATGAAGCCGAGGTACTTGTGGGCCAGCGGCTGATAGTGATGGTAGCCGTTGCCGACCGTGTCGTCGCCGGACGCCCAGTCGTAGTACAGCCACAGAGTCGGGTTCCACAAAGCGCAGTCGAACTTCCTGCCAACTCCAAGCGTGAAAGCGCCGGCTGAATGACCGGAGCCATCGGCGTTTTGGCCGAATTGCGCGGCACCTTCAAACTCGTACAGCCACGGGCCGCGGTTACCCGAATAGCGTGCGCCGAACGTATCGTATAGGAATCCTGCATCGTGAAAGTCCAGAGCCAGCCAGTACAGATCAAGCTTGTCATTGGGCAGCCCTTTGTACGTCGAGTACATGCCGTACATCTCGCGATCCAGGTTGGGGGGATCCACTTGGACGGTGTCGCGTCGTAACGGCCGTGACCAGAATCCGTCCACATCCCAATTCTGTCCTTTCCATAGCAGCTTGACTGCATCAAACGTCCTGCGTGTGTTTGCCCAGTCCAGCGGCGAGACCATGCGCTGGTTGCCGTACACCAACTCCTGGCGTCCGACTCTGGCTGTCAGCGTCCCGTTGTAGTTGTCCATGGCCACGGCATCGACAAACAGATTCTGAAGGTCCGTGCGGTTTTCCTCGATCGGTCGCGGACCGAAGTTCTCGTAATTGCTGACCGCATCCAGCATTTCCGCATACACGCGGACACGACTGCCGATTTCCGTATTGACGTACAGCCTTGTCCGATGCAGCAGAAAATCATCATCAACACCAGTCAAGCCCAGGCCACGCATGTTCCGTTCGTGATGCGACCGCAGGCGGTACTGGCCGCCAACGTCGACCGTGATCGCATCGCCGATGCCCAATCGCTTCAGGTTGTCGCCCAAGTACCCATTCCCATAACACGGATCGCACAAGTAGTCGAAGTTGTTGTCGTAGAACATACCTTTGTGCGACTTAGCCGGGTCTGTTCCCTGCGCAAGCGTTGAAGTCGCAACGCTGAAAAGCAGAGCTGCGGCCAGAGGCAGTTGATATAGATGCCGTGGTGCAAACATATAACATCACCTTCCAAAGCGATGGGAAATGACAGAACGCATTGTGCCCGCAAAAACGGGATGCCCGTTAGTCTTTGGATTCGACACAAAACTGTCGTTATCATTAATCGCCGTAGCGAGCAGCCAAAAAGTCAACCTATTCGGAACAACAAGCATCCCATCCAGTAGGTTTGCTCGATCCTACCCACATAGAGACGCGTCGCAGCATACGCGTCAAAAACGACAACTGGGTCTTTTTGGCCACGCCGGCGATTGCTTGATCTAGGTCAATTTCTCGTGGCTTTCGCCCAACCTATGGGCCAAATCAGTTGACAATGCCTTCTGATAGGGGTATCTCTGACCTTCGGCTATCAAGGTCGCAAAGTGCTGTTGCAGCTGGTGACTCTTTCGTTTGCGCCAAATCAGCACACATTGGCCCCTGTTCAAATCGGTATCGCGGGCATGTCAACTAGGTCTCAGTTTGCCGCAGGAAGCGCACGGACCCTTTGGGTCCCGCTGGTTCTCTTTTCCTTTGCTGTGCTGTTTGCAGTCAACCCGCTTCCCTTTGACAGTCCCGTATCTGAGGCCACCCTCGTGCCTCCATCGGCCGCAGATGTAACGCCAGTACGCCAGCCAAGCCTGGAACCGAAGTACGAGGTAGCAGTCTTTACCTACAGTTGCAGCGAGTGCCACAAGATCATTGCATCGCCAGAGAAGACTTACCGCACGCTGACGCAACACACCGAAATCAAATTGCAGCACGGTATCAATACGCATTGTTTCAACTGCCACCATCCGACAAATCGTGATGCCTTTGTCGACGACTTTGGCAACGAGATCCCATGGACTGAACCGCAGCTTGTGTGTGCAAAGTGCCACGGGCCCGTCTATCGCGATTGGCAAAACGGATCTCACGGTCGGACGAACGGCTACTGGCTCGCGTCCGAAGGGAAGCAGACACGGCTGAAGTGCATCGAATGTCACGATCCGCATCATCCGCCGTTTCCGTCAAGGAGCCCGGAAGCTGGACCGGACACGTTGCGCATGGGCCCACAAGAGTACGGATCGCACGCGGAGCACGACAATCCTTTGCGGCTAAGCAGACCAGCGAATGACAAGACTGCCGCCCACACGTCAGACGAGGCGCACTGAGCGATGGCAGATCCTAACGAACCGACAACCCCGGAAGAGTCGCCCGCCGAGGACGGTGCCCAGGCGGTGACGCGACGTGGCTTTCTGACCCAGGGAGTTGCCGCGCTGGCAGGTGTGTGCGCTGTTGGGGCTGCCATGTCGCCGCTACTTGAGTTGGATTCGGATGACATTCCGTCGCTGGAAGAGTTTCTCCAGAAACACTACAAGGAGATGACTCCCGAGGACAAGCAACAGGTTTTTGCTCGCATCCGGGAGGAAGTGGAAAAACGGCACAAGGTCAGACCCACACTGACCGACCCGCCACCACTGGACGACGTCCAGTTTGTCTACGGTCTGAACATCAGCCGCTGCATCGGCTGCCGCAAGTGTGTTCATGCGTGCGTCGAGGAGAACAACCAGTCGCGTTCGCCGGAGATCCAGTACATCCGCGTATTGGAGATGGAAAAAGGCAGTATCGACCTCGAGAGCGCAAACCACCACTACGATCCGGCGACCGTACCGAATCCTGACAAGTACTACATGCCGGTTCAGTGCCATCAGTGCGACAACCCTCCGTGTGTGAAGGTCTGTCCCGTGGAAGCCACTTGGCAGGAACCGGACGGTATCACAGTGATCGACTACGACTGGTGCATCGGTTGTCGATATTGCGAGGCGGCGTGCCCCTATTGGGCTCGGCGATTCAACTTCACCGAACCGGGTATTCCTGAAGGCAAATTGAATCCGAACATATCGTACCTGTCCAATCGTCCGCGGGAAAAGGGCGTTATGGAGAAGTGTACGTATTGTTTGCACCGGACCCGTGAAGGCCGACTGCCGGCATGCCTTGAAGTTTGTCCCACCGGTTCCCGCAAGTTTGGCAACGTGCGCGATCCGGACAGCGAAGTGGCTTACATCCTGCAGCACAAGCGAGTGTACGTCCTTAAGGAAGACGTCGGTACGATCCCGCGATTTTTCTACTACTTCGACGAACGCGGCAGCCGTTATCACGATCCCATCACGTCGGCGGACGAAGGAGGTGACGCATGAAGAAGTACGTCACTTTTCTGTGGGATTGTTTCCGTCTGAGTTTCGTTGGTGACTGGCGGTACCACCTGTGGATGACGATCCTGTCGCTTCTGTCGTTGGCCGGCTTGTACGCCTACTGTCAACAGGTCGTCCACGGGCTGGTCACGACCGGAATGACCGATCAGGTGTCCTGGGGAATGTACATCGCCAACTTCACCTATCTGGTTGGCCTCGCGGCCGCTGCGGCGATGCTGGTGATCCCCGTTTACATCTACCGAAATATGCACCTGCACGACGTGGTGATCTTTGGCGAGTTATTGGCCGTCTCCGTGATCATCATGTGTTTGATGTTCGTGATGGCCGACTTGGGCCGACCGGATCGCTTTATGCATCTGCTTTGGCGATTCAACTTTCCTGGCTCGATGTTGACATGGGACGTGATCGCACTGAACGGCTATCTGTTGCTGAACCTGCACATCTGTGGATACCTGATCTATTGTGTCTATTGTGGGCGCAAACCGTCGCCGGCTTTCTACGTGCCATTTGTATTCATCGCGATTGTGTGGGCCATCAGCATTCACACAGTCACGGCCTTTCTGTACGTCGGATTGGGTGGCCGGCCGTTTTGGAACTCGGCAATCATCGCGCCGCGGTTCTTGGCCAGCGCGTTTGCCGCGGGCCCAGCCTTTATCATCCTAACGCTGCAGATCGTGCGGCGATTCACCAAACACAGCGTCAGCGACGACGCTCTCTTGACGCTGCGACGAATCGTCCAGGTCGCGTTGATCATCAACATGTTCTTGCTCGTTTGCGAGGTGTTCACCGAGTTCTATACGGGTTCCGCGCACGTTGCGTCCGCCCGCTATTTGTACTTTGGTCTGCACGGCCAAAATGCCCTCGTGCCGTGGATCTGGACCGCGATCGTCATGAACATCATCGCCACCGTCCTTGTCATGCTGCCCGCATCGCGCGGTCTGAGGATGCTGAACGTCGCCTGTGTGCTAGCGATCTTCGGCATCTGGATCGAGAAGGGTATGGGGCTGATCATACCGGCCTTTGTGCCCACGCCGCTGGGCGAAATCGTTGAATATGTTCCCACGATCCACGAAACCATCGTCTGCTTTGGCATCTGGGCATTTGGACTGCTGCTGTACACCATCTTCGTCCGCGTCTCCGTACCGGTACTGGCGGGCGAAGTGACCTACGAGAAACGTGCTGGAAATCAATCATGACCGAAGAAGGGGCGCACCTCCTTTTTCTGGAACTAGCGAGGGAGTAACACTGCCATGAACCGACGTTCTGCGATCAACACACTGTCTTGGATCATTGCCGCCGTGATTGCCGTTTCGGTGTCATGTCTAGCTCCTTCCGCCTTTGCACAGGCATGGGGGCTGCCCGAGATGTCGAAAGAGACAGCAGCCTGCGCCAATTGCCACAAAGCGGAAAACGCTGGCATTTACCAGCAGTGGGGCAACAGCAAGCACTATCGGGCGAACGTCGGCTGCTACGAATGCCATATGGCGACCGAGGGCGAGGCCGATGCCTTCAAGCACGAGGGCCAGTGGATTGCCACCATCGTCTCGCCAAAAGACTGCACGCGTTGTCACAAGAAAGAGGGCGAGGAGTTCGCCCACTCGCACCATTCAAAAGGTGGTCGCATTCTCGGTTCACTGGACAACATCCTCGCAGAGGTCGTCGAAGGTAACCGAGGCATGGTGACTCCGTCATTCCAGAAAGGGATCAGCGCGGCCGCCGTCAACGGCTGTTGGCAGTGCCACGGCAGCGAGGTCAAAGTACTGCCGGGCGGCAAGCTGGATCCAGCCACTTGGCCCAATACGGGAATCGGCCGGATCAATCCGGATGGCTCGGAAGGCGCGTGCTCGGCGTGTCACAGCCGGCATTCCTTCTCCGCGTATCAGGCGCGCCACCCCGACAACTGCGGCAAGTGCCACATGGGACCCGACCATCCGCAGAAGGAGATTTTCTACGAATCGAAGCACGGGATCGCCTTCATGGCCCACAAAGACAAATTGAATATGGATTCGTCGAAGTGGGTCGTCGGCGAAGACTACCACTTGGCACCGACTTGTGCGACGTGTCATATGAGTGCCACGCCGTCGCGTCCGGCCTCGAAGAATCGTCCGGCCATGCCCGGCCAAGCGGTAACGCACGACGTGGGAATGCGCATAAGCTGGAACAATCGGCCGGTGATTTCAGTCCGTCCTGAGGTCAGCGACGCGAAAATGGGGCTGCCTGGTGCCGAGGTCAACTGGGAAACGCGTCGTAACAACATGAAGAACGTCTGCATCAATTGCCACGAGCAGCAGTGGATCGACAACTTCTACGTCCAATACGACGGCCTGATCGACCTGTATCACGACAAATTCGCCAAGCCGGGGCAAGAACTCTACAACCTAGCCAAACCACTAATGCGGCCGGCTAAGTTCTCCAATCACTTGGATTGGATTTGGTTCGAGATTTGGCACCACGAAGGCCGCCGCGCGCGCCACGCGGCCTCGATGATGGGCCCCGACTACACGCACTGGCACGGTACTTACGACATCGCCAAGAACTTCTACACGGAAATGCTTCCCGAATTGGAGCATCTGGTCCGTGACGGCGAGCGATCCGAGGACGCGGACAAGACCGCCGCGTCGGAAGCGTTGAAGAAGAAGATTGACGAAGTGCTCAACACGCCCAATCACTGCTGGTACCTGAACAAGCTAACTCCCGAGGAAGCGGAAGAGCGCAAGAAGCGACAGGAAGAGTTCAAGAAGCGGTACAGCGAATAGACTCGGCCTCGGGCTGGTCCCGGGCTCCGCCTTCAGATCGAATCGTTTAACGGCAAGCCGAAGGCGACTGCGTCTCCGCGTAGTAAGCAAACAGACGCCTTCGGCTTGCCGTTAAACGAACACTCCCTCCACAGCCCATTCAATGCCACATCAGGTTGTGGACTCCGGCGGTGCCCGAGTAGGATAGCCAATATCATTTGGCAAGTGGCGAATAGTATGGGTAGAGATCTCTCGGCCTATTCGTCCGCTAATTGAATGGCCAGTCGTTTTCCCCTACACATGCGCCGATGGACACCGCCTTCACCGACATCGAAAAAGCATACCGCCAACGCCGCGACGAATTCGCCGAGGCGGAGGCGTTGTATGCGCGTCGGGATCGCGTACTTATGCACCTGCGCACCGTTGCCTTTCTCACTGCGGCAGCGATGTTCGGCCTCGGTTGGATCAGCGAACAGGGTACCCTGTGGCACGTGGCTGGTGGCGTTGGGGTAGTCGGCTTTCTCGCCCTGATCACGTACAACGAGCACGTTGTGCGACAGCGGGAACGTAACGGCATACTGCGGCAAATCAACGAAGAAGCAATCGCGCGTTTGCGCCGAGACTGGGATGCGCTGCCCGAGACGTCGGTTGAAGTGCCGGAGGAGCATCGTGCTACGTCTACCGATCTCGACCTGATCGGACACGCCTCTTTGTTTCACCTCTTATGTTCGGCCAACACGCCCACTGGGATTCGTGTGTTTCGCGATTGGATGTTAGAACCGGCGTCGCCGAGCGAAATCCGCTTGAGGCAGCAAGCCGTCGAGGAACTCGCGCCGCATCTCGTATCGCGAGAAACGCTTGCCCTTGAAGGGCGCTTGTTGGCGGACCGCGGCAACGCGACCGAACGATTCATGCGCTGGGCGGAAGGTGATCCCTGGCTTCGAACGCGGCCGTGGCTCCTGTGGTTGTGCCGGGTCCTGCCGGGTGCGGCCGTGCTGTTGCTCGTTCTGACGTGTTCCGGTGCTCTGCCCGCCCATGCCGGATGGTTGTCGGTGTTCGTTGCATTCATCCTTAATTTGGTAGTCACCATCCTGTTCGCGGGCAAGGTCCACGACATCTTCCGTCAAGTCAGTGCGCGAAGCGGCGAAGTGCGACGTTATCTGCAGTTGTTTGAACTCATGTACTCGATGCCCGATTCGACAACCAAGCTGGATGCGATCAAACGCGAGGCCACTGCATCGGGCGGCGGGGTCTTACGCCGCATGCGCGAATTGCATGCGATTTCCCTGTTCGCCGGCATCAGTCGCTCGGCTTTTCTCACCATCTTCGTGTACGTACCGTTACAGCTCACGTTTCTTTACGATTTCCATATCCTGCATTTGCTGGAAGGATGGCAGACGAAGTCCGGCAAATACGCTCGCGACTGGTTTCTGGCATTGGGTGAGTTCGAGGCTCTTGCCTCGTTGGCGACGTTGGCCTATGACAATCCAAGCTGGGCATTGCCAGAGGTCGACGAATCAGCGAGACGTTTCGAAGCCGACAAGCTGGGGCATCCGCTCTTGCCGGACACAATGCGCGTGGCCAACGACGTGGAAGTCGGACCGGCGGGTACTCTACTGTTGGTCACCGGATCGAATATGTCAGGCAAGAGCACGCTACTCCGTGCGATCGGCGTGAATGCAGTTCTGGCACAAGCCGGCGCTCCGGTTTGCGCTGAACGACTCGCGATGCCTCCAGCAGCCCTGGCAACCAGCATGCGGATTCGCGATTCCTTGGAACGCGGCGTGTCGTCCTACATGGCCGAGTTGTTGCGACTGAAGGAAATCGTGGACATGGCGAGCGCGTTTGAGAAGGAAGGCGGTCGCGCCCTGCTTTACCTCTTGGATGAGATCCTGCAAGGTACGAATTCCGGCGAACGGCATGTTGCGGTCATTCGAGTTCTTGAACACCTGCTCCAACGTGGTGCGATCGGAGCCGTGTCGACACACGACCTCGATTTGGCCGCAAGTGAACCGCTTGCCGACGTCTGCTGTCCGGTCCATTTCCGCGAAACACTGCACAACCATGACGCCGAGCAGCCCATGACATTCGACTACACACTGCGGCCCGGCGTTGCGACCACGACGAACGCATTGAAGCTGTTGGAGCTTGTTGGCCTTGGCGACCAGAAGGAACGCTCATGACAACGAACGTCTGTCCAGACCAACTGCGAAGCTGGCTTATAAACGCCGTCGAGGCCGGTGCATCGGACCTCCACGTGGTAGTGGATCACCCGCCGGTGCTTCGCGTCCACGGCGACCTGCAAGAGTTGGACCAAGTCCCGCCCTTGGAAGGTGAAACGGTTCGGGAACTGCTTGTACCGCTTTGTCCTCCCCACGCAATGGTTCGTTTCCAAGACGATCGGAACGCCGACTTCGCGTTCCGCCTCACGCACGGCGAGCGGGCATATCGGTTTCGTGCGAACTACTTCCTGAATGACCAGCAGATGGGCGCCTGTTTTCGCGTTATCCCGTCAACGATTCCGGATTTCCAGTGGGCGGGGTTTCCCGAAGAACTCGCTCAGCGTCTGGCCCACTATCGCAATGGGTTAGTGCTCCTCACGGGAGTGGCCGGATCTGGAAAGACCACTTCGTTGGCAATGATCATCAGCCTGCTGAACGAAGAGGGCGGATATCGCATCATTACGATCGAAGAGCCGGTCGAGTACGAGTTTCCCAAGACGCCACACTCGGTGGTCACTCAGCGCGAAGTCGGTCTGGATGTCCACACGTTTGCCGACGGATTGAAGTACGGTCTCCGCCAGGACCCGGACGTGATATTGGTTGGCGAGATTCGCGACCGCGATACCGCCCAGATGGCCCTTAGTGCGGCCGAAACAGGCCACTTGGTGTTCTCCACCATGCACACGCGTGATGCCAAAGGCGCAATCTCCCGATACGCAGACCTGTTCCCGCAATCCGTTCAGCGCGAGATCCGATCGCAGCTTTCGCTGAGCCTTCGAGCGGTGGTCAGTCAGCATCTACTGCCCAGTATCCAAAAAGGCGAGAAACGGGTGTTGGCCCTGGAGATCATGTTCAACAACGTACCCATCGCCAGCGCGATTCGGTTTGGCAAAATCGAGTCGATCGACGACAATATCCTGACGCGTCGAGCCGAAGGAATGCTGACGCTGGACGAGTCGATCAAACGCCTGCTCCAGGCCGGCAGGATCAGCCGCGAAACGGCCAATCGCTTCGTCAGCTCGCCAGATCGCCTCTAGCGCTGGGCACACGAAGATTGTAGGCCGGACCGAGCGCAGCGCTGTTCCGGCAACACTGATACTTCCAGCGAGTTTGATGCCGGAACGGCGTCGCTGTCGCTCCTTGTTGCCGGCCTACGACTCACAAATCACACATGGCGGTGTGGCAGGCCTCGTGCTGGGGGGCGCCTTCAATACACACATCAAGGCATTAGCAAGGCCGCCCTTTGGTGTGTCGTTGGACAGTCCAACACTGCTTGCGAGCAAGCAGTGCCACACCGAGCACGCCCACGCCCGTCGCGTTAGGTGTTACGGAAGATATCGTTCGGCGCGAATCAATTCGGTGCGTTCCATTAATCGCTCGAACGCGTTCAACTGGAGAAAAGTCACGGTTGTCCGCCCCTCGGGGGTCAGCCCCACTATGCGAGCACCGTCCAGCTCGAAATGATCTGTCCAACTTTGGGTGCGCGGATTGAACAGTCGGGTCAAATCACCAGTGTCAGGATCGATCGAACCGATGTCACTCGCCTTCCGACGATTGCACGTCATGCACGACAACGCCAAGTTGTCTGGCTCAGTTTCGCCACCATGCTTCTCGGCAATGACGTGATCGACCTGATGCGTCGAGGCAGCCAAGTCTTGGTGGATCAGACAGTACTCGCAGCGATTGGCGGCCCGCTCAATCACTTGGCGGCGCATCTCCGCGGAAGGTCGCGTCGTCATGATCGGTGTTTCAGGGATAAGCGAGCCTTGAGAAGACGGACAACATGCTCAAAGTGCTCGTACGAATCCAACTCCGCCGACTCATCTTCAGACAGTGCCCCTTGTCGGTTCTTCTCAAGCAACTCATCCAACCGAGCCTGCTTTTTGCTGGACAGCCGAAAACCAAGGACTTGCTCGGGATCGGCACTCCCCGCCAGCAAATCGAGCAATTCGTCGTAGACAGGAGGATTATCCACTGTTGACATTGTCGCCCTCGTTCTCAAGCGTGGCGTGCAATCATTCCTCCATCATTATCACACGACTTGCAGGTGGAGACAATGGACCTTCGTGCTGGCCTGTGAGTTCGGAGTTTTCTTTGCGCGACAGACCGGACCGGCCATTAGCAGTCCGAGGAGCCAATTGGGGTTGGATGTCTCGCGTTGGTGGAACAATTCACGCCCGGGCGGCGGCAATTTCAGTTGATTAGCGAGACAAGCATCGACTACGTGGATCTGACCGACAGTCACGACGGCAGAATCAGCCGAGAAACCGCCAATCGCTTCGTCCGCTCGCCGGATCGCCTCTAGTGTCATTCTTGTGAATCGCGAGGGGCTTTGTTACGATCAGTGAAGACCGCGAGTCTTTGCGATGGCGGGGGAAGGGCGAGACATCGGCCTATCTTGTCTTCTTCGTAGGTTCGTTCCCGCCAGCGGCCAAAAGGTAGCGATCGGGTTCCATCATACAGAAGGAGTCGCGACCGTGAAATTGACCTTGTTCCTTGTGGGCCTGGCTGTCCTGCTGACTGGGACAGACGTTTGCAGCGCTCAAAGCTCGACGGGCGCTGCGAAGGATCTGTACGGAGATGATACGCCAGCCGGTGCTGTTCTCCGCCTTGGCACCGTGCGGCTTCGACACGCTCAAGCGGTAAAGGCCGTCGAGTTTTCGCCTGACGGCAAAATCCTCGCTTCTGGAGGACACGACAGACTTCGCCTTTGGGACGTGGTAACGGGACGGGAGGTTCAAGCGATTCCAGAAGTGCGGCAAGGCGGCGCACTTTGCAGCGCATTCGCCTTCGCCCCGGACGGCACCACGATTGCCGCGGGGAGCAATTGGAGCAGCGGCCCCATTCATTTGTGGAGTGTCACCACGGGTGAACAGGTCTTTCAGACGGCGAATGCCGGACGTCCGGGCATGAGTCGCCGTCTCCAGCGGTTGGCGTTTTCGCCCGATAGCAACATGATCGCCGCCGCATATGGGGATAGGTCGATCAGCCTATTGGATTCGCGTTCCGGCGACACACTGCTCGATCTCCAAATCGGCAAGCAAGGTTTCCCGTGCATCGCGTTCTCGCCTGATGGCAAGCTGCTGGCTTCCGGCATGGAAAAGGAAGGCATCGGAACGATCGGCATCTGGAACTTGGAAACGGGGGAACCGCCGTTGGTGATCGAGCCGGAACTGGGCCGCGGAGCGCAGTCGCTGGCGTTTGCGCCAGACGGCAAGATGCTGTATTCTGGCGGCCACAAACGCAAAGCGATTGACGGTGAATCGCAAAAAAGGGGCTCTCGGACGACAAGCGAGATTCGCATTTGGAATGTGACCACCGGTCAGCGAATTGGCGAATTGGAGGCGAATGAACTTGGCTCGGGGAGATGTGTCATCCGACTGTCCAAAGATGGACGCCGACTCGTCTGTGCATCCCATCGAGAGATTCGAATCTGGGATGTGGCAACTCGTAAACTGGAGCGGGCCTTCCCGTGGCGAGGGGCGATCCAGGGGTCGCACGTGCTGGCCGTTTCGGCGGACGGCAGCATGTTAGCTGCGGCCACGTACCGAGCCACCGTTCGATTGTGGGATGCTACCACAGGCAAACGGCTAGTCTCGTTCCCGGATGGGCACATGAGCCACGTAATCTCCGTGTCATACTCGACCGATGGCAAACTCATCGCAACTGCGGGAGGCGATGGTACCGTGCGTCTGTGGAATGCGACCAATGGCGAGCATCTTCACAAGTACGAGCTTGCTCGTGCACAGTTTATGTCTGCCGCGTTTCTGCCGCAGGAGAACGTGTGTATCGCAAGCGGTTGGGGCCCTCCCGAGCCTCCGGCGTACTACGCTGGCGTGATGGTATTCCTGGATACGCAAAGCGGCAAACTGCTTCGCAAGCTATCCTTTCCCCGGCCCGTGTCGACGTTTGCCGCGTCCCACGACGGCCGGATGGTGGCAGCCGCCTTATGGGACCTTCACCGGGAGGCAGGGAAACCGGAAGACAATGTCGTCCAACTGATTGAGACATCGTCCGGCAAAGTGATCAAAGAATTGGCTGGACACAAGGATCGGATCATGCCCTTGGCTTTCTCGGCCGATGACAAAACCATCTTGTCTGGCTGCGAAGACGGCACTTTTCGCGAATGGCACGTCGAAACCGGGAAGGAAAAACGAAAGATTGTCTGGTCGAAGCGTCGCGCAGTTTCGATCGCGTTTGATGCTGACCGCACAATGGCCGTGGTGAGCTGCCGCAGTGAGGGCATGTTTGCCAGATGGAATCTTGTCACAGGTGAGCAACTTAGCGATCTGAGTTTGCCGAATACGTTCGGTAGTCGCGTGGCGATCTCGCCGGACGGCCGGATTCTGGCCCGCGGCCCGCTTAGCTGGGTGGGGTTCCGCGGTCACGCTGACCGAGCAATCGTACTCGTTGATCTGCACAGCGGAAGTGAATTGCAGCGTTTTCCGTTGCCGTACAACGGCATTTCGTCCTTGACTTTTTCGCCGGATGGCAAGAGGCTCGTCACTGGCAGCAGCCGCGGAACGGCGCTCGTGTGGGATGTTTCAGATGCGTACAAGACTTTGAAATAGAGACGGTTCAATGAGAGTTCTGTTTGCAGTTTGGGCTGTGTTAGCGTTCGCTGTCGACGGCATCTCGTCCGAATTGGAGAAACCGATTCCGGTGCGTGTCGCAGGCCGTCCGCTGGATGTCGAGCATCTTGGCCATGCCGCACCGTGCGTAGCAGACTTCGACGGGGACGGCGTAAGCGACCTGCTCGTTGGTGAATTTTACCAAGGGAGACTGCGCATCTACCGAAACGTCGGCACGAACGCCAAACCCAGGTTCGAGGACTATTTCGTCTTCCAGGACGGCGTGGCTGACGGTCGCGTCCCGGTGGGGTGATGCATTGGTTTCGGTCCACATGTTGTGGACCTGGACGGGGACGGACTGATTGACGTCATATCAGGTTCGTCGTATCGGAAGATCTTCCTTTTCCGAGGTCTGGGTAAGGGGAAGTTCGCACCGGGCCAAGTTATCGAGGATGCCACGGGAGAATCCATCGATCCCGTCGGGTGGGCATCCGTCCATGCCACCGATTGGGATTCGGACGGCGATCTCGACCTGCTGATGGGTGGTGGAGACGGACGCGTCTACCTGGTACGCAACAACGGCGGGGCCAAGCAGTATTCCTTCGGAGAACCCGAGCAACTGTCGGCCGCCGGCGAGACGATCGAACTTCCGGACCGCACGCCAGGACCGGCTGCGGCCGATTGGGACAGCGATGACAGACCGGACTTGGTTGTTGGAGTCGGCAACGGCAGTGTCCTCTGGTATCGGAACGTAGGCACGTCCCAAAGACCGGAACTTGCTGCCGCAGAGACACTCGTCCCGCCGCCCAAAGAAGGAAGCCAGCGAGGCGTCTGCGCGAAGATCTGTCTTACCGATTGGAATGGTAACGGCCAGCTTGACATCGTGCTCGGCGATTGTGGCGACAAGTTCGAGAAGCAGCTCAGCGAGGAAGAAATCGAATGGCGAGAGGAATCCCGTCTCCAGCAGGCAGAACTGCTGAGATCCTGGGCCATCGTGTTTCGTGAATATCGTCAAGCGCTTCAAACGCCTGAGCCGTCGGACGCTGGACTGCGTGAGCAGCACGGCCGGGATCTCAAGACGCTCCGCGAACGGTTGCGGTGGCTAAACGATGTCCGAAACAGCCATCATCGAGAAGAGCAAGCCTTGGAACCGGGCACGCAACACCACGGTCGAGTCTGGGTCTTCCTGCGCAAACAGCCAAAGTCCGGTTGAGCGGAAATTCCGTCGAGGTGTGGCTTACACCGCAACCTACCGCGACACGCGATCAAATGAGACCGCTCGCGCACGTGGACCTTGTGCCTGGAATTCGTGCGAGTCCACGCGAATTCCCCCGCCAGGACCGTCACAGTCGGCCGCGCAAGTATCTCGGCCGATGATAGCTTGTGGATTCGTTGGCTGTTACAATATTCGCCGCAACACGTGTTTGTGGATTCGCTCGAGACATCTTGATCGGGAGAGCAAAGAAGTGACAACAAAAGGATATGGCGTCGTTGCGGCCACACTGATGACAGTATTGGCTGCGGCATCCTTTCTTGGTTTCGATTCCGCCGCAGCGGCCGAAGAGTTGTCCAAACGGTTGTGCGATGTCCCGCACAAGATCGTTTGCGAGAGCTGGCAAGATGACAACTGGGAACTGCGCGTGGTCAATGCTGACGGTTCGGAGTCGGTTAATCTGACGCGTACGCCAGACCAACATGAGTTGTATCCTCACGTTTCGCCCGACGGCACAAAGATCTGTTTCGTGTCGGACGAAGGCGAGGGGGCGTCGATGATCCGCAACGTGTACTACATGAACATCGACGGCAGCGATCGCACACTGGTGGCCAAGAACGCGCGACAACCTTGCTGGAAAGCCGATGGAACGGCAATCGCCTATCTGAAAGGAGAATCCGACGAGTTCACCTACACAGACTACGCCACCAAAGGAATCGTCGTCTACGACTTGGCATCGGGCCGCCACGAGGAGCATCCCAACAAGGAGATCCATCATCTGTACAATTTGTGCTGGTCTCCCGACGGCAAATGGTTCGTGGCCACGGTTCATGCAGGCATGGGATTCCGTCACGGGATGTTGGCCATTCCGGTGGACGGAATGGAGGTTTACAGTCTCGATATTCCAGGATGCAGACCTGACATAAGTCCGGATGGCACCAAGATCGCCTGGGGGCCCAGTGATTGGGCCTTGCGGATCGGCGATCTCGATTTCAGCGGCCCGAAGCCCAAAGTCACCAACGCGCGCGACGTAGTGACCAGCGACAAGCCAATGAAAATCTACCACATCGACTGGTCGCCGTGCGGTAAATACGTCACGTACAGCCGAGGCCCGGCGGCGAAACGCATGGGACGAATACCGGAGATCGTGGGCGTACGAGCCGAGGGCTGGGACATCTACGTTGCCGATGCCGCCGGAATGAACCGGTTCCTGCGGCTGACGACCGACGGCAACTGCAACAAAGAGCCGGACTGGGTGCCTGTGAGGAAGTGAGAAACGATGAGCGGCTGCCTTAGGCCCATGGGAAATCTGCAGCGACACGGAATTGTCGATGACGGCAAATTGGTTGCCGCCCTGAATTCGCTGGGGGGCCTTCTTTCTTTCCCAACGAATTCGGGACGGCAACGAATGAATTGGCTGACGCCAAGCCTCGTAGTCCTGCTGACTGCAATTGGGTCGCCAATCGCATTCGGATCGGACGCGGAGCTTCTTGAGGAGTTGAAACACGTTCATCACAAGATCGTCTACGAGACGTATCGGGAGAACAACTGGGAGTTGATCCTGGTGAACGCCGATGGCTCTGATCCGGTCAATCTGACCAACACGACGGACGTGGACGAACTGTACCCTCACGCGTCACCTGACGGTAGCAAGATCTGCTTTGTGGCGGACGAAGGCCAGGGTACATCACGGGTGCGCAGCGTCTATTACATGAACGTCGATGGCAGCGACCGCAAGCTGGTGGCCAGGAACGCTCGGCAATCGTTCTGGAACGCTGATGGCACGGCGATCGCCTATCTGAAAGGGGAGTCTGACGACTTCACCTACTCATCGATCGCGACCCGAGGACTTTTCGTCTACGATCTCGCAAGCGGCCAACACCAGCAGCACCCCAACAAAGAGATCTGTCACCTGTTCGGGGCGTGCTGGTCGCCGTGCGGCAAGTGGTTCGTCAGCACGATACACGGCGGTATGGGATATCGACACGCCATCGTAGGCATCGAAGCCGACGGATCCAGCGTGTTCAATCTGGGCATCCCCGGATGCCGTCCCGAGGTCAGTCCCGACGGAAAACGAATTGGCTGGACGCCGTCCGACTGGGCTCTGCGCGTAGCTGATTTGGATTTGACAGGCCCGCAACCCGTGGTCTCGGGCGGACGTGATGTGGTAACCAGCGCCAAACCGACCAAGGTGTACCATATCGACTGGCCTCCGGACTCAAAGGAAAAACATGTCGTGTTTACCCGCGGTCCGGCGACCAAGCGATTGGGCCAAGCTCCGGAAGGCGTAGGCATCAGGGCCGAAGGCTGGAACGTCTGTGTGGCCGATGTGACAGCCGTCAATCGTTGGGTAGCGATCACCACCGATGGCAACTGCAACAAAGAACCGGATTGGGTGCCTGTTAGGAATAAGAAACAATGAGAAGAAGGCATTTCAAAACTGATTCTCGGGAGGGCGAAGCTCCTGCTGAGCCGTGTCTTCCCGTTATTTCGGCTCGGCGGGAGCCTCGCCCTCCCGGTTTTGAAGCCGCTACAAGAGTGTTTGCCCGTAGCCTTCGGGCAATTCAATGGCCCGGATCGACTGGCCGCCGGACATTTGCGTTGTTAGTGCTCGCGGCCGTTGCTGGCGTCTCCTGTCGGCCGGTTGAACGTGTCGAAACCGATGCTGGCGCACCTGATGGGGCACCTCAGACTCCGGAAGTGATCAACACCGACAGCGGCATCGAGATGGTACTGATTCCTGCTGGGCGGTTCAAAATGGGAAGCACTCGCGGCGAGCCTGACGAGGCACCCGTTCATGAAGTCCAGATTGACGCTTTCTTGATGGACCGATATGAGATGACGCAGGAGCACTGTGCGGAGTTGGCTCGCGGGAGTCCTTTCCTCAGCAGCAGCCCTTCGCATTTCAAAGGACCGGACCTCCCTGTGGAAATGATCGGTTGGGATATCGCGGCGCTATACTGCAACCAGCGATCTATCGAAGAAGGCTTAGAGTCGTGCTACTCGGAGACGGGCGAGTGCAATTTCGAGGCTAACGGATACCGGCTGCCGACCGAGGCGGAATGGGAATACGCCTGCCGCGCCGGCTCGGACACAGAGTATCATTTCGGCTCGGATCCACGTTCGTTGAAACAACACGCATGGTACGCCGATAACTCGGCCAAGAAGACGCATCCCGTCGGCCGGAAGAAGCCCAACGCGTGGGGATTGTTCGACATGCACGGGAACGTGGCCGAGTGGTGCAACGACATTTACAGCGAGAAATCCTACCACGAGAGTTCCGAAGACAACCCTCGCGGGCCGCTGGAAGGCGAACAGCTCGTGCTCCGAGGCGGCGCATGGAATTGCAGCGCCGCTGCATGCCGGTCCGCGAGGCGAGTGGGCGAGGACGCCGGTTTTGCCGACGCCTGCTTCGCTCAGGATGCCGTCGGCTTTCGATGCGTAAGAAAGGCGCCAACGGAGAAGACAATGAACGAAGAAGAGCAAAACAGCGAACCGGCGGAACATCCCGTGAACGAAGCCGAACCGAAGGCTGCTTCCAAAGCCGCGACGGGCTTCCTATACGACGACATCTACCTGCGGCACAAGACGGGCGCGGGCCACCCGGAGCGCCCCGCGCGACTGGAGGCAATTGTTGCGAGACTTAAGGAAAAGGAACTCCTTTCGCAGCTCACGAAGATCGATCCCCGACTGGCGGCCAACGAGTGGCTTACCTCGGTGCACAAGCCCGATTACGTCGATCGAGTGAAGCAGCATTGCGAAGAAGGCCTCGGCTATGTCGATACAATGGATGCGCCTGCATGCGAGGACTCCCACGAAACGGCTGTCGCAGCTGTCGGTGGGTTGCTCGCGGCAGTCGACGCCGTTATGGAAGGCAAAGTCCGGAACGCCTTTTGTGCTGTCCGGCCGCCAGGTCACCATGCGTTGCCGAATCGTGCCATGGGCTTTTGCTTGTTCAACAACGTGGCCATCGCCGCGCGGTACATTCAGAAGAAGCACAAGTTGTCCAAGGTCCTGATCGTCGACTGGGACGTCCACCATGGCAACGGGACGCAGGACATATTCTACGACGATCCAACCGTGCTTTACTTCAGCGTCCATCGCTTTCCGTTCTACCCGGGTAGCGGCAGTGCCGACCAAAAGGGATCGGAAAAAGGACTTGGCTACACGGTCAACGTTCCTCTGGGGGCGGGCTCAGGGGATCGCGAATTCGTCGGTGCCATCGAGGAGAAGCTCTGCCCCGCTGCAACTGATTTCGATCCCGATTTTGTGTTGGTATCCGCCGGGTTCGACGCGCACGAGCTTGATCCTCTGGGCGGCATGGACGTTACCGCCGACGGATACGCGCGGATGACGCGAGTGGTCATGGAGATCGCCGAAAAGTGTGCCGGGGGCCGACTGGTTTCGGTTCTCGAAGGCGGCTACAGCTTGGAGGGACTCGCCGTGTCGGTGGAAGCTCACATCCGTGCCCTGATGGAGTAACATGCTCTTTCACACCTGGACATTCGTCCTATTCTTCTTGATCGTCTACCCGGTCTATCTGGCCCTGAAGGGCACGCGGTTCAAGCTGCCTTGGCTGTTGGCCGCGTCGTATGTGTTCTACGGAGCATGGAGCCCGCTGTACCTGGTGCTGATCTTGTGGTCGACGACCCTCGACTACCTGGCGGTGATGGCGATGTCCCGCAGCCGATTGAGGAAGCCATGGTTGGCATTGAGCATTTGCAACAACCTGGGAATGTTGGGATTCTTCAAGTACGGCGAATTTGTCATCGAGAATGTGAATGCCGCCTTGCAGCGGATTGGAATGCCGTACGAAATCGCGAGTCCCGATCTCACGTTCGTCAGTGACAGCCTCAATAGGCTGTTCTCCAGCATGGGAGTCGGCTACAGCGTCCCGCCGATGGATTTCCTTTTGCCCGTAGGCATATCTTTCTACGTCTTCCAGTCGATGAGCTATACCATCGACTTCTACCGAGGCAATGTTGACAAAGAACCGAACTTCATTCGCTATGCCACGTTCGTTTCGCTGTTTCCACAACTAGTGGCGGGTCCGATCGAACGGGCCAAGAACCTCCTGCCGCAACTCCGCCAGACGCCGACAATCACTCGCAACGACGTGGCCGATGGCCTTTCGCTGTTCGTTGTCGGGCTGTTCAAGAAGCTTGCCCTCGCCGACTACTTGGCGATCTACGTCGAGCGAGCGTACAGTTCACCAGAACAGTGCGAAGCGCCGGCTTTACTGTTGGCGACGTTCGCCTTCGCTTGGCAGATCTACTTCGATTTCAGCGGCTATACCGACATGGCTCGCGGCGTGGGGCGAATGATGGGCCTGCGCCTGATACTGAACTTCAACAATCCATACCTAGCCACGGGTTTGGGTGACTTCTGGCGCCGATGGCATATCAGCCTGTCCACTTGGTTTCGCGATTACGTCTATATTCCACTGGGCGGGAGTCGCAAGAGCGAACTAGTGACCTACCGCAACATCTGCCTGACGATGCTCATTTCAGGGCTGTGGCACGGCGCGGCGTGGACGTTCGTCGCCTGGGGAGCACTCCATGCGTTTGGCTACTCGATGACGCGTGGTCTGGAGAAGTCGCTGACCTATCGCGAGCGAGTCCCTCGGTTTGTGAAGCAACTCTTGACATTCGCGTTTGTCACCTTCGCGTGGATCTTTTTCCGGGCGGAAACGATTTCCGACGCGTGGGCGATCGTCTGTAGGATCTTCACTTTCGCGTGGAGTGATCCCGCGTGTCCGCTACTGATGTTGGCGCTGGTTCTAAGCGTGTGGATCTACCAGTACATCTACGAATCGAAAGTTCGACGGATCTTCCAGCCGGTGCCCGTACGCGGAGCCATCGTTGTCGCCATGATTATTTGGGTTGCAGTGTTCGCCGCATCGGGTGAGCAACCGTTCATCTACTTCCAGTTTTAATGGAGAATGCCGTGGAGCGGCGGAAAGACCAAACGGCCGAGACAGAGGAACGCGAAGTACCGTTCTCGTCGAACGATGTGCGACTGTCGCCGCGCGGCTGGTTGGTTGTTGCGTGCGTGGTTGTCGCGTTGCTGTACGGGATTCCGGTGGCGTGGGAGCGAATCGAGCCGTTCGAACCGGAAACCGACTACCGCGTGTCCTATCGGCTCAGTTACGACTATTGGATGATACGTCGTTACTGCCGTCGAATCGCGACCGACGACAAGACGTTGGTTCTGGGCGACTCTGCCGTCTGGGGGCACTATGTTTCCAAAGACCAAACGCTGCCGCACTACCTGAACGAACTCAGTGGCGACGATCGTTTCGTCAATCTAGGCATCGACGGCATTCACCCCGCGGCAATGGCAGGCCTGGTCGAACACTATGGGCAAGACATCACAGATAGCAAGGTCATCGTAAACTGCAATCTGCTATGGACGGCGTCCAAGCGGCGAGATCTTTCAGACCAAAAGGAATCCGACTTCAATCATCCCAAGCTGGTCCCCCAGGTGTACCCTCCCGTGCCGTGCTACAGAGAATCGTGGTCGCGCCGGTTGGGCATCGTCGTGGGTCGCGAGGTGCCGTTCTTCGGCTGGGTCGACCACTTGCGGATCGCCTACTTCGAAGACATGGACATCGCCGCCTGGACGATCGACCACCCCTACGCCAATCCGATCGGCGAAGTGACTTTGGAATTGCCCTCGCCGGGCGAACCACCATCGCCCGAGCCCGTGGCGGATTCGTGGACAAACAAAGGTATGAGACAAGTCAATTTTCCTTGGGTCGAACTGGACGAATCTCTCCAATGGCGCAGCTTCCGCCGAGCGGTGGATCTTCTCAAGCGGCGTGGGAATTCGGTCTTCGTTCTCGTGGGTCCTTTCAACGAGCACATGCTTCGCCAGGAAAGTCTGGAAGCCTATCAAGACAGAAAACGCTCGGTGCAGGCGCGGCTTGAACAACAGCAGATTCCCCATTTCGTTCCCGCCGCCCTCCCCAGCGAACACTACGCCGACGCCAGCCACCCGCTTGCCGATGGCTATCGCCTGCTGGCCGAACAGATGCTAGAAAACGAATCGTTTCTTGAGTTCCTGGCGAATTGACTGCCTGGTGTCTAGCCGAATGAGATAGTCAGTATTCCATCGGCAAATTCGGCTCCGGCGATTTCGCGGTCGATCAGCGTGTCGGGGAGCGAGAACACCCGCGTGTAGTTCTCTGCTGTCAGAATTAGTTCGCCATCCTTGCGACTGACATCAAGATTCTTCTTATTCACATCCGGTAGGCTGAAGATGAGTCGTTGCTTGCCGTCCACCTGATCCATCGAAACGGACTTTGTGGCGGAAAGCACGTGGTCAGGTCTCTGGTCGCGGAAGATGCCGTGTGCCATCTCGGCCAGCGGGTCCAGGCCGATCGGCTCCTTGGCGAGCAGCGGCACGCGGAATTTGTTCACGTCCAGAAACGACTGGTCGATGGAATCGAGAAGCTGTTGCTGGAGCGTGAACCAGCGATTCATGTAGCCATCGGCTAATTCGGTTGGGAGAACCTTGTTCACGAAGACGCCATCAACGGGAAAGCCGAACAGCCCGAAGTACGTGAAAGCGCGCCGAGTTTCAGCGATTGCCACTCGGTCTGCGTTCAGAACTAGGCGGACCGTGCTGACTTCCGGATTCTTGAAGATTTCGCCCAGGCGACCGACGTTGTCCAACAGATGATCGAATACGTCGAAGACCTCGTCATCGGCCATGAAGTGCCGGAGGCCTTTGACGCGATTGAGGACCGGGCGCACGAGCTTGAAGACCTTGCGTTTCGCGTTCGTCATCTTCTGCAACTTCGTACACGCAGTGTCGGTCAGCGTCAGGTGCCGGAGCGTGCCGGCGGTGGGCGAACAGTCGATGACGACGACTTCGTAGCGACCGCTTTCGATTTCGTGCAGTATTCGAGTGAGCATGAACAACTCGTCCATGCCGGGTAGAAGGGCCACCTCCTCTGCGATGGCATCGTCGACGCCCAGATATGCTAGGAGATTAGCGAAATAGTCCTGTGCCGGTGACCAGTTCTCGCGAATTTCCTTCAACGCATCGATTTCTAATGCGGTCAGGCTATCGGCGACGGTCGCCGGTTCGCTACCTAATCGCGTGTCGAAGATGTCGGAGAGATTGTGCGCCAAGTCCGAGCTGACAAGCAGCGTTTGGCGACCTAGTTCGGCGGTGCGCACCGCCGTTGCGGCGGCGATGCTCGATTTGCCCACTCCGCCTTTGCCCGTGTATAGGATGAGTCTCATGCCGGTTCCGCCTCGAAGGTAATCGACAGCCTCCCATCGTCAAACTTGGCCTCGGCGATCTCGCGGTCGACCAGCGAATCGGGCAGCGAGAATACGCGTGTGTAACTGCCTGCGGATAGTATTAAATCCGCATCCTTCCGGCCGACATGCAAATCCTGCTTCGCTATGTTGGGCAACCAGAAGCCAAGCCGATACTTTCCGTCCCCGCGAGCGATGGACACTGGTTTCGTCGCGGACAGCACATCCTCCGGACGCTTCTCGCCGAAAATCCCTTCGGCCATCTGAGAAAGCGGCGCCAGGCCGATGGGTTCACTGTCCAGCAGAGGCACGCGAAACTTGGCCACATCCAGGAACGACTCGTCGATAGACTCCAAAAGCTGCTGTTGGAGCGTGAACCAGTCGTGCAGGTAACCGTCGGCAAGTTCCTTTGGCAGCACCTTGTTCACGATAATACCGTCGATCGGAAAACCAAACAGACCGAAGTAGGTGAAGGCGCGCCGCGTCTCGGCAATGGCCACGCGGTCCGGGTTCAAGACCAATCGGACGGAACTGACCTCGGGGTCTTTGAGGATTTCGCCCAGCCGTCCCACGTCACGGATGACATCTTCGAAGGTACCATAGACTTTGTCGGCAGGAATGATGTGCCGCATTGCCTTGAAACGGTTTAGGACCGGTCGCATAAGCTTCAACAGTTGGCGTTCCAGCTTAATGAGGCGGTTCAGCTTTGTGCAGGCCGTATCCGTGAAAGTCAGCAGCCGTAGCGCGCCGGCCGTCGGCGAACAGTCGACGATGATCGCGTCGTATTGATCGCTTTCGAGTTCCCTCAGGATGCGAGTCAACAAGAACAACTCTTCAGTACCTGGCAACAATGCCACTTCCTCGGCAACGGCATCGTCCATGCCAAGGTAGGCAAGGAACCCAGAAAGGTAGTCCTGTGCCGGCCCCCAGTTGTCCCGGATCTCCTTCAACGCGTCGACCTCCAACGCCTTAAGGTTCTCGGCGACGGCTACCGGATCGCCACCGATTCGCGTCTCGAAGATGTCGGACAAGTTGTGGGCTAGGTCCGAACTGACCAACAGCGTCCGGCGACCGAGTTCAGCGACTCGCACGGCCGTGGCCGCGGCGATGCTCGATTTGCCGACGCCGCCTTTGCCCGTGTAGAGGATCAGTCTCATGGCTGCCTCATACGATCTGAATCTTCTTGATGGCCGCGGGGGTCACTTTGCCTTCGCGTGTCAGCAGCTCCAGCACGTGCCGGACCGCGTCGAAGTACTCGTCGATCTCCTCCAAACGCTTCGTCAGGAACTCACGTTCCTCGGGATCCCCCTCTTCCGCCTCCGCCAATTCGCTCTTCCACTGGGACAAACAGTCGCCGAACCTCTCAATCTCGTCCTTTAGAACCGTACTAACAATCTCCGTTTCGATGTCCCAAAGGTCACCTCGCAGTTCGTAGTAGTTCTTCCTGTCTCCCCGGTTGAAAACCCGTCGTACCGCTTTCCACCGCTCCAAGAGACGGATGTTAGTGGAAACGGACGCCTTGGACACTTCAAGCCGTTCGGCCATGTCATCCAACGACAGTGGCTGTCGCGAAAGTAGCAGGAGGCCCTTGAGCAGTCCCCCCACTCGCGTCAGGCCGTAACGTTCGGCCATTTCACCACTTGTGTCGATGAAGTCGTTTTGGACGTCTTCAACTGTTTTCTTCATCGCACTCTCCTTTAGCCTTGCATACACAACGTTAAGTACATACTGAACGTTAATATGATATCGACATATGCGTCCCCGTCAATACAGAAAATCCACGGAATCTCGGGGGCCGCGCATAGACTTACGCAGTTTCAAGGGCTGGCTGTTATGAGCGGCCCGCAAGGAGTGATTTCTTCTTCCGCGCCGTTGTCCCCCAAATTCCCATGCTGCTCAGGTCCCGTCCGGCAGCCGGTACCTACCTTTGCTTCTCCGGCAAGGGTGGCGTGTTTGCGTGGGATTGCTCGTATGTGAGGATTGGGCGGAAGTTTGGATGATCGATGTGGGCTAGATTCTTGCGCCCGTAATACGAGCCATAGTATTGGCCGTTCGAGTCCATCCAGGTGGTCACGCGGATGCGTTCTTCCTGCGACAAGTTCACGTCAAAGTGGTCCTTGCCAAGATACTTGTGCAGCTTGCTCGCGTAAGTGCCCAGGCTGTACGGCGGGAGGTAGTGGACGTTGCCGGCCTTCGGATGGTTCTCGCCGATGATGGAAATCAGCTTGCGCGACATGAGGTTCTCGTAAGACCGGCAGAACAGAGCTGTGCGCTCGCCGGACAGGTCAAGATCGCCTTCTTTCTTCTCGGGCCCATGGCACCGGACGCAATGTCGGTCCCAAACGGGCTGCACATCCACCTCGTATGCAAGCGGTCGGGCTCCCGATGTCTCACCGGGCTGAGGCCCGGGAAGTCTTGGCTCGTGGCCGAGAGCCGTGGGAAGGTCGGTCTTTGCAGCAGGGTTATTGTCTTTCGGTCGTTCGTGGCACCCCATGCATGAACGCACTTCTCCGGGCCGGTAGTTCACGAAGGTCCGTTCGCGTTGGACTTCTATGAATTCCTTGTCGAGCGTCTGCAAGAAGATGTTCTTGTCGGCCTCGACCAGGAAATGTGCCGAACCGTCTTCTTCCACCGGCACGATCCCGTGTTGGATCTTCAGCCCCAGGTGGGTTTTGCACGAAACCACCGAGTGCTGCTGGTCGAAGACGTCGCCTTCCCAGAAACGCCGCGACGCCCACGTGCGCGGGACGTGTTCGTTCACGCGCAGATATTTGATCGTACCACGCTCGACACCGTCCAATCCGCGGTACACATCCGACACAACGACTCGGGCGAGTCCGCGACGGGCCAGATCGTGATCCGTCGTCCCCTTCGGAACGGTCGGCTTCTGACGCGCACGCACTGGGATCGGCATCCAGCAGGAATACTCCTCTTCCTTGTGCAGCAGGCGTTTGTTGCCGTCTCGATCCAGCAGGTACAGGCCGTAAGCATTTTTGACATTCCAGTTGTCGCGCGGGTTGAACGACACTAAAAACTGCCGATCGGAAAGCGGAAACGGATCCATGTACAACGGACCTCGTTGCGTGTTGCCTCGGCCATCGCGACCGGCCTGCATTTCGGGCGGAATCGGCTTGGTTGCGCCGCCGGGCACGTTATCCCATCCCCATTGATGTTGCGTATCGACTTCGGGTGTCACGTACGAAACGCCTTCGCCCGTGCGGCGGTCACGCTGGATGTCGATCAACATAAGCGTCCCAACGCCCAGCGGCATGTGCGGTGCACCGATGGCAACAACCAAGTTGTTGCTGCCAGGGACCGCACGACCGACGTTGAACACCGACGGGAATGCGATGTTCATACCGATCACCTCTTCGCTGCCCGTGCCATCGGGCCGTATGACCCACAGTCCCTTGTTTGTCACCGAGCCGTTGTCCACATACTCCCATCGCGTGTACAGGATGCGACCGTCGTTCATGACGGTGGGCGCCGATTCGCTGACCGAGTTGTTCGACAGCTTTTCGATGTTGCCGCCGTCGCCGTCCATGCGATAGATAACCGACGAGGTCAGTTTGTCGGGCCCGTCGCAAAGGATGCCATATTCGCATCGCGTCGAAGCAAAGCAGATTCCCCCGTCCGGCAGATAGCAGGGATGCATATCGTCGGTGTGATGCCAGTAGGACTTCCACCAGTCGAGCTGATATTTGGCGATTCGTGCATCTTCGTCATCGGGCGGAAACGTCAGTTGACGCAAGCCCGTTCCGTCGATACCCACCTCCCAAATGCGAAACCCAACACCGATCTTCTCTTTCCAGCCAAAGACCACTCGCCGACCGTCGTACGACAGATCGCATCGTCCGAAGATCCCGTGGTCCAGTTCGGGCACAAGGTCCATCACGCTGCCGTCTTTGAGCGACAGCAGGCAGAGGTTTCCGCCGAAGTGGCGACAGCCGTCGATGAAATCCGTGTAGTAATGGCTCGACTGAAACGTATATCGCTTGACGAACAAGACGTGCTGGACACCGGGCAGCAATTCACGCAGCCGCTCTCGCGTGGCGGTCGCGTCTTCGTCGATCGGGCCGGCGAGATCAGGAGGCATCGGGAATAAGTCTGCGAAGGCATCTTCGTTTCGATCGCTGGCCGACTCGGATACGATCAGACCTGCCAAGTGGGGCATGCAGTTCTCAGCCGTCACACGGATCGTGTTCTTGCCCTTCCGAAACTCGAACGGACCGTAGGTTTCCCAAACCAGGTCCCGAACAAAGAAGCCTCCCGTGTTCCGCTTGAGAAACGCTCCTTTCGTCTTCGCGTCGTTGATGAACAGACCAAGCGGCCGTCTCTCGCCACTGGCGTACTGAAAATGGAGGTAATGAAGGCCGGGCGTCTTGATATCGACCGTCCACTGTTGCATACCGTCCTTGCCGTAGCAGACGACTAGTCCATCCCAACGTTTGTCGATCGGACGGATGTTCTCCGATTTGTCCGAGAGTTTCCGTGCGGGGATTGCGATCGTATCCGCGAATGCCGATGCACCGGCACCAAGCACACTTATAGCGAGCCACGCAAATAGCCACCGAATTCGGCGTCTGTTGTTCTTCATCTGCCACGTTTCTCCGTCTGCGATTGATTCGTCGCTCTGCTATTGCTCCGGCACAAACCACGAGTCGCGATTAGCGGCAGCCCATGGATGAACGCCCGAGGTGATCTTCAGCCAATTGCGGCTGCTGGCTACCACAAGGGCGATTAGCCGATCTGTGCCGAGTTCATGTTCAGTCTCGTTCGGCACCGGTAACGGTGAAGTATAGAGCAACTGCCACGTATTGGCATCCCGGATCGAGAATGGCAGTCCGCGGAAGTTGTGCATCGCTATTGTGTCGTCACTGGTCTTCAAAAACACCTGCCCACCCGAGTGATACTGGCCGGCATGATTCTGCAGGGCCACCGGCTGGCCGATTGCGAGTCGATGTACCACCTGGGCGTCCGCCAATACGAGTGCAGCAACTTTCGAATCGCCACCTTCGAATTGCAGACTGTAGGTCTTCCCCTTCTGCACATCCTTCACCGTGAATGCGGCCGACCGCCATTGCGTATCAAGCGGCAGCACTCGCTCAACGGGGGCGGGTCTTCCTTGACCGGGAACGACAATTGTCGCTGGTTCGAATGCGGCGCCGACCACCGAGATTCTCACAGGCGGGAATTCGGCGTTCCAAGTCTCGCGGAAGATGACCTTCATCTTCAAATCGCCGTCGTCGTTCGGCCGGAAGTAAACTTGTGGTTTGTCAATCGTGGGAAAACCGATGTGCGTATCGTGCGAAAGATGAGGTTGATCGTTGCGCAGACCGAGCGATCGTCCCTGTGACAAGCCGACCAAGATTGGGCCAAGACTCGGGTGCACCAAAGTTGCTATAGCGTAAATATTCCGATCGTTCGGGTT
>CAZUAH010000041.1:0-46062 GCA_964617665.1 uncultured Pirellulaceae bacterium | reverse complement strand
GTTAATGTCGCGCAATAGCTACTTCGCCGACATCGCGGTTTTCTTCTATGCGAAGCGACAAGCTTCCAGGCATAGTTCCCGGTTTCACCGGCCGATCCAAATGACGATAAATCGCTGTCAGAAATAGCACGACGAGCAGATTTCGCCGATTAGTTGTGTGGGCCATTGCAGTTCGAAGGCAACTGCTATTTCCAATAGGCGATGCGCAGTTCTATCGGACTCCCAGCCGATGCGAGAGAAGTCGCCGCGGCTTCAATGCGTTTCATGCCCGGATTCTCGTCCATGGTGGCGAGAACGAGGTTGTACTGAGCCGCGACCGCAGCAATGAGCAGGTCGCGTTCATCAATGCCAAGCTCTTTGCCCGTCGTTCGGTTTTTCAGTTGTTCGGGCAATCGTTCTTTGTGCCCTCGCTTCTTCGGCGTTGCGAATTGCCTCCAGATTTCCGCTCGGAGCTGCGCGTACGGTTCGATCGTGCTGTCATCAATGCCGAGGTGCAGCGGATAGCGAGTGAAGAAAGCCCGTAATTGTGCTTGCTGTGCGGGATCAGGGCTCGTTGCCTTCGCCATCCCGAACTCGATCTCGGCGATCGCGATGACTGGCAACATGACGGGCGCGGCTCCAATCGCCCGCATGTATGCTTCGACGCTGCCGTAACGCGGGTCAGTCGGGCGCGCGAGCACCGAGATGACATTGTTGTCCAGCAAGTAGCCGTCAACCGCAGTCACTCACTCGACCTCCGTCAGTGCATCCATCAGTGCCGGGTCGTCAATGGCCGGAATGTTCTCGAGCAGAAATCTCGAATTACAGTTCCCGAAGTCGTTCGACAGGTACATCCACAGCGGGATGTTAGGGCCGAAGTTTGCCGGAAAGTACTCGGTGAACGGAAATGGGACGCGACGGCTGAATCCACGAAAGAAATCGAGAAGTTGACGTTCCAACCGAGGTGGCAAGTTGTAGGCACGCAGCAGGATGGCGTCGATTTCGAGCAATGCTCGCTTCGCCATCGCAGGGAACTCATTGCTCTGCAACGCGAATGAATCTGAGTCCCACAGGCTTTGATACTCACATACCGCGCGAGTGAGCGACTGCGCCTGTGATACCGTCAATTTTGGAATGGGAATCTGTTGAACCGTTTTTCTTCGGTTGTCCTGATTATGTTCGCGACATGTTACGAAAGCATTCGCAACTGGGCCATTTAGGATCGCTGCGATCACTCCGACGCCAACGGCTTTTTTGGGCCACAGTGCAAAGAACCTGCGGGAAGAACAATGTTGTGCTTCATCCGCGAACGCGGCCAATCGCCACGGGCCGCGAGAGAGCCGGGCCGTGTTGACAAATACCTTTGATTCTTCCCACGGCAAATCGAAAGCGTTTCGACGTCGATCCGCTCGACGAAATGAAAGGTACATAGTTTCTGGTTGCTGAAACGAAAAAGAGGTGTCGTCAACTCTGTAGAAGCCCTTTCGATAGCTGCGTTTCTCAGTTCGCGAGATGTACTTCTCTTCGACAAACGGTGGTTGCCATTCAACACCACGATGCAGAGTTGCGATAGTCTGTATTGTCGGCTGTGTCTGTTCCTGGAAGAAGTCCCACACATCACGAAGGGGGCTCACTTTCAATGACTCAGTCGCCGCTTCCTTCGATTTCCGCTCACAGTCTCGCCACGAAACTGCATAGTCGGACATGAATCGGTCGCGATCGGCTTCGCGCACGTGTGAGTAGGAGACAGTAATACGGGAGACGTCTTCGCGCGGCGACTTCGCGAGCAAAATAGCTGTTTCAAGTTGACTGATGTTAAACACGCGGTCGGGCAGCGCCACGATCTCGATATCCGCAAATCTTCGCGCCAGTTGCTCACGGATCGATTTGTAGCTCTTGCCATCAAGCACCTGACGTGGAAGAACAAACCCAAGAGTGCTTGTGGGTCTGAGTTCCTTCAGTACCCGATTCAGCAACTCGACGGGCTTCAGGGTCGAAGTCAAATCTGAATAGGCGTCCCGCTCTTTCTCCTTGAACGACTCGAACGGCGGGTTGCATAGCACAACGTCGGCGCGTGAAACGGCTTTCTCAAACGGTTTCGAGTCAAACGCATCGGCGGACTTCAGATGCCACCCGTTCGGGAATGGAAAGTCTGCGAGCATGAGGCAAAGCCGACTGATTTCCAGAGCGAAGGCGTCCTTTTCAAATCCGTAAAGCGACCTGATGAAATAACGATGGCGAATCTCTGGATCGACGTCTGCAGGAAGCAGGTCCCGCAGCCGCTCCAATGCGGCGACAAGGAAAATACCGTGGCCGGAACATGGTTCGACAATGCGAAGCGGTCGGTCGATATCGGCGCTGGTCAACATCCGATCGGCGATGAACCGCGCGATGCTGAGCGGGGTACTGTGGATACCGAGTTTCTTTCGTGTCTTGTCGTCTATCAACGTGTGTTCATAAACGTACGCCAGGGATTCGACAGACAGATTTTGAAAGCTAACGCTGTTCCACAGCCGATTGGCGACGGCACTCCGCGTTTCCGAGTCGTTGATGATGGGTTCCGGTCGTTTGTAGTAACGCCCCACGCGGGCAAGCACATCATCAACGTTTTCGAAATTCTTGATCGACCGAAATCCATTGACGTGCCTGTCACAAAGCACCTTTGCGGCAAGCAAACGAAACACGAGCCGAAATAGCTCCTGCACGTTGGCTCTTCGTCTGGTCTGCCGCTTGTGCGTCGCAATTGCCGAAGTCAGCACGTCGCGCAGCAACGCATCAAGTTTTGCGCGCACCTGCTCCTCAAGAGCCGGCAGAAGTCCGAGGTCCACGAAATCCAGTTGTCGCGACTGCAATCTGGCCGTGATGTTCTTCGCCCTGAGGATGCTGTCCGGTGACCAGTCGTCGCTGTTCTGGCGAAAGGCGGATTGAATGTCCGATGCTGGAAACTCTCGCCAGATTTGGGAAGCCGACGATTCCGGGCTCACCTTCCATTGACGGACAACGTCGTCATCGACTTCCAATGCGACGGGGGCCCCAAGACCACGGTGTGCGTTGACCAGATCGCTGGAATCGCTGCTACTGGCTAGCAAGACACTCATGCATGCCGTGTCGAACGACGGCGGAGTACGTCCAAACGCCGCAGCGGGAAGTACCCGCGTCGGTTGATCGGGCTCGAAAAAGTCGCTGAACGAGTATTCCTCAATCAGCAAGCCATTTCCGTACCCAAGGCCCCTAAGGCCATTCAGGACGCAACGGTAGGTCCGCCGCTGTTGTTCGCTCTTGAATTCCATCTCACCCTTCGATTCTCAAGCAACCATGAGGCCAGTGATTCCTTCGCATTCATGAGTGCCTCAGCCGAGGCCCAAAACGTCCAAGAGCGTCTGATTCTACCAGAAAACCGCCATTGTTGCTTCCCAGGAATTCTCTCGTTGTGAACGGCATCTACAGCAATCAAGCATTCGTCCCAACGTGGCAATATCGTTGCGAATGGCGCCCCCGGATCGGCTCGCCTTGCCGATGCACCCGCCAGGGGGGAATCAGCACAAGAAAGACACAAAAGGTCCTCCGTTCCGTTGGCGCGAGAGTCTTCGGTGGGCAGACTGAAAAAACGCGGTTTCTGTCGTAACGACTAGCAAGTGTAAGGCAGTTCCCACCGGCCGATCGAAACAGCGACCGAACGCCCGGCCGGTAGGAAACGGCTCTACGCGCTGGCCTGATACTCGGAGAATCTTCGTTGCGCCTGGAATGACGGTCGGCCTCGTGGATCTTCGAGCGTTCAACCGTTTCCGCCATTCAGCTTGCCCTTTATCGTCTCGATGTAGGACTTCGCCGCTCGTGTTACCTCGTCGGCCTTGGGCTTTTGGTCGTCTGGCAACCGGTCTCGGTTCTCTTGCTTCTCCAGGACTGCCAGATCGTTCTCGACTGTGTCGAGCACTTTGGACATGACTTGTCGTCGGAGCGTTTCGGATTCAGCTAGTTTTTCGAGTAGGGGTAGTCGGTCTGTCAGTCGCTTGAGGCTATCTTGGGCGGGCGCGAGAGACATCGGCTCGTAGCAGGTTGCCATGCGCATTTCGGTCGGTCGCTTAGCCTGGACGCGGCTGGTCAGCAACGCAAGTTCTTGCTTCAGCAGACCGCTTTCCGCCTCGTCGAGGAGGTTCGCATCCTTGAGCTTGTCGAGGTTGCTATTCACGGTTGCCAGACCTTCGAGGATTCGCTGTTTGCCCATTTCGTCGAACGGATAGTCGCCTCGCTTTCCCGATCCGATCTCCTCGGCTTCCCGCCAGACGGCCGTGAGGTGTTTCCAGTGCTCCGTCTCGTCCAGCGCCTGGCCGAGCGGGATGGCGGCGTCGAAATCGGTGCTTGAAATGATGGAATCATCAGACGTTCCGGCCCCCTCGCCGCAGCCGGAAGTGATGCCGATTGCCGCCAGTAGCAGCAATCCTGCGGCTACCAGCTTTCGCTTCCAAGCCGGTCCCGATCCGACGGCTCTATGTGGGTCCTGACCGAGGACCATCAGGGCGAGGACAAACACGGCTCCGAACAGTAGCACTAAGATGGCAAAAAGTCGGAACGGCACAGGTGACTCCTTCAGGGAACGCCTCAGAGGCATTCCAAAACTCATTGTTGGGAGGGCGAAGCTCCTGCTGAGCCGTGTTTTCCCGCGGTTTCGGCTCGGCGGGAGCTTCGCCCTCCCGGTTTTGAAACCGCTTCCAGCGATTCCTCGCGTTCGTTGGTCAGCCACTCCAAACTGAACCGAGCAATGGTTAACTTCTCATAAGGGTGCTTCAGGCCTTTCTCAAACAAGCAGAGGATGGTCTTGTCTTTTGCTATCGCCAAATCCGAATACGCGGAAGGGCCCGCGTGGATCAGTTTGGCGATGGGCCACGAATCGCCTTCGTCGTAGCTGAGTTTCGCGGTCATGTGATCGCGGTCGCGGCTGGCGGCGTTGCAGAAGAGGATACTACTCTTGCGATCGCTGTTCCCGGAACTGAAGCGGACGATTGACGCCTGACATACGGGATCCACTAGTTCCTCGATCAGCTTCGGCTCTGTCCACGTGATCCCGCCGTCGGTACTGAATGCAACGGCCCGACACCTCGCGGATTTGTTTCGCATGTTCAGAAGAAGCGAACCGTCTGCCCTTTCTACTGCCATGCATTCATTGCAGTCGCGAATCGTTGGCTTGACGATCCCTCCGGCAGTCCAGGTCGCACCAGCATCATCGCTGTAGATAACGGCCGCGCGATAGTTGTGGCCGATGCGATCGTTCAGCCAGACCGGCACAACGATGCGGCCCGAGCGGGTCTGGATGCCATGCCCTGGCCCGGACGCAAGCCGCGTCCATTCGAAGTTGAAGGCGCGGAATGCGTCTGTGATTTCGCGGAGAACGGAAAACGTCGCACCGTCGTCGACGCTCTTCATGTAGAACGCCCGAGCGTTGTTTCGGCTGAAGATGAGGTGGATGGTGCCGTCTCGGTCCACGATCGGGCAAGGGTTGCCGATGGTGGTTTTGGCCGCGCCGCCCTCCTCATGCACCAGTTGCGTTTCTTGCCAAGATTTGCCGCCATCAAAACTCCGCCGCAACAGCAGGTCGATGTCACCGTGATCGGCCGAACTAGTCTTTCGCCCCTCGCAAAACGCCAGGACCGTACCCTGCTTCGAGACAACGAGTGCAGGAATGCGGTAGGTATGGTAACCGTCCTGACCAGACACAAACACATCGGTCTGTTCGACAAGGGCAGCATCGCCGGGGATGTCCCGACCAGCGTCTTCTCCCGCAAGCACTGAATCGGAAGTCATGAGAAAGATCACATAGATGTAGATGAGAACTTCCTGATTCGTGACGAACTTCATCATGTTATCTGCCTTCAAAGTTGAGCGATGGAAGAGACCGTGAGGACGTGGCTTTGTCTTATCTCACGGGGCCGATTATATCACAGCCGGTATCGCATGACCGCATGTCTCGTTCGACGGCGCGCCGAAGGCAAATTTCGTTTACGTTTGCTTGGGAGTGGAACATCCTGACGAGGATGTTCTCAAGTCTGTTGACAAGGGCCACAACGTCCGAAATCCTATCGTGGAATCGCTGTTCAACATAAACAAGAGTGGTCTTGAAATTGTAGCCGGTTTCGTCTTGGGATTCGATGGAGAGAAGAAGGGAGTCGGAGATCGCATATGCGAGTTTGTGGAAAAGACCGGCATTGTGCTCCCGTTGGTAGGCACCTTGACGGCTTTGCCCAACAGCAGGCTGTGGAGTCGATTGCGGGACGAAGGAAGGCTTGTCGATAACGTTGGCTACGGAGCGTTCAGTGAAGGCTACCTGAACTTCGCCCCCACCAGGCCGGAATCGGAAATACTGGAAGAGTACCTTCAGGCGTGGGAATATCTTTACGAGCCGTCACGTTTTCTGGCACGGGCCTACCGACAGCATCTGGCCATGGACCCCATACGAAAGGGCCAAGCCATCCAGGGATGGTCCAAGGTAACAATCAAGGATCTGCGGCTCCTGATGCACCACATTTGGCGGCAGGGAATCGTCGCGTCTCACAGATGGCAGTTCTGGAGGCAACTGTTTGGCATACTGTTCAAGAACCCGAGCCGCTTCGGGCACTACCTCGAGTGTTGCGCAATCGGTTTGGCATTTATTGTCACGCATCGAAGAACGGTGAAGGACATTGCGCTGTCGTTGGAACGTCGGGAGGATGCCGACGCAGACGAAAAGCCGGAATCCGTAAGCGAGTCACTTCCGGCAACAGAGGCTCTCGTACAATAATCTCTTGCTGGTAGCGAGCTTCGAGAGCGATTCTCGTTAGATGTCCGAGGACCTAATACGGGTTTCCAAGGTTGCCAGAAGGCTGCGGGAAGTGTTGGCTAGAAGTTATAGTCTTCGTTTTCGTGATCGAAATCTGTGTCCTCTAGTCCCACATTCAGTTTCAGATTCAAAAAGGTGTACTCTTCGATCACAGGCGGCTTGGCGTCTTCCTCCTCCGGATAACCGTAGGTGGCGTACCGAATCGGGACTTGCAGTTCATCGTCGATGAAGACCCGGGCGAGGTGGTAATCCGGTTTCCGTGTCGGGTCGGGCTTCAGACTCTTGATTTCCATCAACGTGCAGGCACGACCGTTGATCTTGGCGCCCTCGCGGAAGGTCACTTCGCAATTCTCACGCCCCGCGGCCTTGTCTCGCTCGCACTCCTCGATCAGCTTGTCCATCAGGTTTTTGAAGCCCACGTCGTAGATGGGGTATCGTTGGCCTCGCCTTGCGAGCACACTGTCCGGATCCAGCCACACGGTGGGCAACCACCGGCCGGTCGGTCCCCCTTCATGCGCGACAAGTTTGTTGTCATTCCTGCCCTTGACGTAGATGACTTCACGTCCCTTGATCTTGCTGGGTTTTAGGAAGTACAAATACACGGCAAATGGCTTTGTGACCTTGCCGTCGACCGTCTTGGGGTTGCGTATCTTTGCGAAGGCGTACTCGTAAGCCTGTAACTCGCCGTTATTGCGCTCGCGTTTCACCAGCGTGCAGGTGTAGTCCTTGATCGTGTTCTTGATCTTCTCCCGGTCGCGCCGTGCCATTTCCAGAGCCTGATCTAACGGATGCCCGGTCGGGTCCGGCTTTGTCACTCGGGCGACTCGTAGGATCGGCTCTTTCGGATTGTCAGGTTTTCGCGGGGCCTCGCCCGCCGACGCCACCGATACGCTGAAAACCGACAATAGAAGTAGAAAATAGGGAACGGCACAACTGGCAATCTTCTTTATCATCGTTTATTGAATCTCCCGGAATCAGGAGAGAACGCTTCCCAATGGGGCAGATTTGGGGGGCAGCGGAGATCTCTTCCTTCCCTGAATGAGTAACGGTCGCAGGCCTCGACAAATTGTATCGCCAATCCAAGTGGCAAATAATTAGAGTTCCACAGTCCAGTCCCAGCACTTGCCGAAGCCGCAATTGGGCAATTGGCGCTTTCGTTCTATCTTACGGTGCCGTCGGCCGGTCCGTCCCTCCACGGCTAGGATAAAGGCATTGCCTCTGCTAACCGGCCCCTCCGTGTTGCCCGTCCAAGGCGCATTCGCTGTCCGGACTGCAAGCACAAGATGTTTGCCCCCTACGCCCGCAACGGGCCAAGCCCGGCTCGAACAAAGATCACGCGGTCAGCACTGATAACGTCAGGAGCGAAAATAGCGTCGACACCAACACTGCCTTGGCAATCGTGTCCGCTCTTATGTTGTGTTGCAGCGCGATGACGAAGGGCATGACGCCGCTGGGGCCAGCCGCTGCTAGCAGCGTGATATTGCTCCAGCCAGGAGACAGCGTGACAAGCCCGGCAAGGGCAAAAACCAGCGCGGGATGGAGAGCGATCTTTGCCGCAACGACCAACCAGGTCGCCATGCCGAAAGGGCGTATCGGGTTGGCTGCCAGGATAATCCCTAGGGCAAAAAGCGACGCCGGGGCCGCTGCGCCGCCGGCGAATGTGGCGTACGTGAACACTCCCTGTGGAACCATGGGTCGTGCGGCCCAGGCCAGCACTCCCAGGATCGCGGCGATCAGAAAAGGGTTCTTCGCGAGCAGACCGACTATCTTCAGAGGCGAGAGGCTCTTGGCTTGCGTTAGATTCACCGCCAGTACCGTGCCGGGGAACACGAGCCCTGTGTCCACCAGAATGATACCCGCGATAGGCTGTGCTGCCGCTGTGCCATAGATCAGCTCAGCAATTGGCAGCACGAAGAAGACATGATTCACAAAAACTGCCGTCATTCCAAGCAGCAGTGCCTCTCCTGTTTCGCGACGCAGTATGAAACGCATAACCACAGCCGTGACCACATACAGACATACTTGCGCCGCGAAATACAAACCGAGTGCGCGCGGATCGAACTCGGCGATTGGAGCTTGTGAGATAATCGAGAAAACAAGCGCGGGCGCGGCCACAAAGAACACGAACTTGTTGATCGCCTGTGCGACCGGCACGTCGAACAGATTCGATCGCTGCAAACCGTAACCCAAAGCGAGGACCGCAAAGATGGGCAGGATCGGGTTGGCCAGCGTATCCAGCATAGGAACGTCAGATCATACACACAAAAGTCTCGTTGCTGAAGAGTGCACTCTATGGCCAGGGCAACTCGCCGCGATACCCTCTGATCATGGCCGAAGTCGTCGGCGCTCAGTGAAAGTGAGGTCTGCGAAAGTGGCCATGGACCGACGAGATTGCCGCTTGGGACTCGGACGGCGACTTGCGAAGCGCCTGCTCCGTGCCTAGACTCGACGCAGGACCGGCAGAGCAATTGCCGGCGACTTTTTCCACGTGCCCGTCACGCTTCGCATGAGGATTACCTTTTTCCCACCGCAATTGCTTCGCTGATCCTAACGTGAAGATCCTTGCACCACGATCACACTTTCCTTGCAGGAGTGAACCATGCAAACTGCCGACCATCGCCGCCGTTTTTCGCTCCGCAACATCGTGATCACCACGTGGTGTGCCGCAGCCGTTTGGGGCTTGTCGCTCGGAACGGCTCCCTCGCTGGCCCAGGCGGCGGAACTCTGGATCGGCGCTGCCACGGCCGACATCACGCCGGATCGGCCCGTTCCGCTGACCGGCGGCAGCTCAGTGCGGATCGCCCGCGAGGTGCTCAGTCGCTGTACCGCCAACGTACTGGCCCTGGAATCGCGGGACGGCCAGCGCACGTTGGATCAGGCGATCTTGGTCTCGTGCGACTTGTGCGTCATCCGGCCGGGAATTCAAGAAGGGTTTCGCAAGCACTTGGCCGGCCGGCTGCCTGGCTTCGATCTCAATAAGCTCTTCCTCGCGGCCACGCACACCCATGCCGCGCCGGTGATCCTCCAGGACCGGTTCGACGAGAAGGACTACGGCGACGCCATGCAGCCCAAAGAGTACGTGCCGTGGATGTACGAGCAAATGGCCCAGGCGGTCGTGAAGGCCTGGGAGGGCCGCTCCGTCGGGGCCGTCGCCTGGGGGCTGGGCCATGCGGTCGCCGGTCACAATCGCCGCATCGTGTACAGCGATGGCAGGGCTAAAATGCACGGCAATACCAGCGATCCCAAGTTCCGCGGCATCGAAGGCTACGAGGACCACGCCGTCCATATCCTGTGCTTCTACGACTCCGACAGACGGCTCAAGGCGGCGGCCTTCAGTCTGGCGACCACGGCCCAATGCATGGGCGGTACTAAAGTCAGCGCCGACTTCTGGCACGACGTACGCCGATTGATACACGAACGCCATGGCGATGACGTGTGCGTATTGGGATTTTGCGCTCCCGCAGGCGACCAGACTCCTCGTCCACAGGTGCACAAAAAGAGCGAGAAACGCATGTACGAACTCCGCGGCCTGACCTACAGCCAGGAGATCGCCCGACGGATCGCCAACACGTTCGACGACGTGGCCGGCGTCATCGCCCAGGACATTCGCACGGACGTGCCGCTGGTGCACCGGGTCCAACATATTGAACTGCCCGCGCGGATCGTCACCGACGCCGAATACGCGGTGGCTAAGAAGGTGTGTGAAAGGATCGATGCCAAGAAGACTCTCACGAAGTCGGATTATTGGTCCCAGTATCTCTACGGGTTTGTGGCCGAGCGTTACCTTTCCCAGCAACAAGGCGGGTGGAAGACCTTCGAGATGGAGTTGCACGTGCTGCGGCTGGGCGACGTGGCGATCGCCACCAATCCCTTCGAGCTGTTTCTCGACTACGGCGTCCAGATCGAAGCCCGCAGCCCGGCCGTTCAGACGTTCCTGATTCAGTTGGCGACGAACGCCCGGCATCACGGCTACTATATTCCGACGCCCCGTGCGATGGCGGGCGGCGCATTGGACGAGAACCCTTTCACCAACTACAGCGCCACGGTCGTGAGCAATCCGGTCGGCCCCAAAGGTGGACAGGTACTGGTCGACCGTACGATCGAAGCGATTCTGGAGCTTTGGAAGTAAGCACTCGTGCAGAAGTCCTCTGCCAATTGAAGGAACCGTGGCTAGTGCCAAAACGGCTAATAACGATGAAAGACCTCTGCCCGAGTGCTTAGTTGCTCCGTGACCATCTGGCGTACCGCTCATCCGAGTCTGCGACAAGAACATCACGAGGAGAAGATTTCATGTGCGTACGATTTGCCGGCATCTTGTCCGTGGCGGTTTTCTTGGCCGCGTCTTCCGGGATCGCAATGGCTGACGATGAAGCCGTTGTTGATATTGGTTCGCGCAGAGAGTTGTTCGTCGATCATCTTCTGATCGAGAAGCTGGACGGAGTGTGGTTGAAGCTGCACGAGCCAAAGCTGACTCCGCTGGTACCGGATACTCCTTCGGGCCACTACGCCACGGTCCTCAAAGATGGCGACCTCTATCGACGATACGATCGCGGCGGAGTGGCTGACTACGACGGGGATCGGCGCGAGACGACTCGTTACTGGGAAAGCCACGACGGCATCCATTGGACGAAACCGGACCTGGGCCTGTACGAATTGAACGGTTCACGCAACAACAATGTGATTCAGGCAAACACTCGCTGGTTCGCCCACAATTTCAGCCCCTTCCTGGACCGCCGACCGGAGGTCGAAAAGGACCAGCGATTCAAGGCACTGGCAGGCGTGCACAAAGGCGGCGGATTGTGCGCCTTCGTTTCCGACGACGGCATCCGTTGGCGGAAACTGAAGGATGAGCCCGTCATCACGTCAGAGGGTTTTGCCTTTGATTCCCAGAACGTGTCGTTCTGGTCGGAAAGCGAAGGGTGTTATGTCTGCTACTTCCGCACGTGGAAAACGCCGCACGGCAGCCTACGAACGATCAGCCGCACGACGTCGACGGATTTCCTCAACTGGTCGCCCGCGGTCGCGACGGCGCCGAACCTTGCCGGCGAGCATCTCTACACCAGCGGCACTCACCCGTACTTCCGCGCGGCGCACATCTACATTGCGCTGCCCACCCGGTTTCTGCCCGATCGGGGCAGTTCGACGGATATCATGTTCATGACCTCCAGAGGCGGAAACAAATACGATCGCACGTTTCTGGAAGCGTTCATCCGCCCGGGACTCGATCCGAACAAGTGGGGCAATCGGTCCAATTACGCTGCTCTGAACGTGGTCCCCACCGGCCCAAACGAGATGTCGATTTATGTGCGCGAACGCCGGTACACATTGCGCACTGACGGATTTGTTTCGGTCCACGCCGGGCACAAGGCAGGAGAACTTCTAACGAAGCCCATCAAGTTCTCCGGGCGGAAGCTCGAAATCAACTACTCAACCAGTGCGGCAACCGACATTCGCGTCGAGATCCAGGATCCTTCCGGATCACCCATCCCCGGTTACGCGTTAGAGGATTGTCCGCCAATGATTGGCGACAAAGTCCAGCACATCACGACGTGGAAGTCGGGCAGTAATGTGTCGGCCTTGTCCGACAAGCCGATTCGCCTGCGTTTCGTACTGTGCGACGCCGATCTGTACTCCTTCCGGTTTGTCGATTGACTTCGAAGCCGGCTGCAAACGACCTCATCGTGAATCCGCAAGGGTCTGGCTTGACATCGGATCCCCATCATGCCACTCGCGCGGCTGGCGGTGGATGTGATCGAGCAGGGACAGGGCATCGGCAAGGGACTTCTCAAAGACGCCCTGCTGCGAACCTTACAAGCTGCGGACATCGGCGGGCTGCGAGCGCTGATTGTTCATGCAAAGGATGCGCAAGCGAGAGCGTTCTATGAGGAGTTCGGCTTCGAATCCTCGCCACTCGACGAGTTTCATCTGATGTTGCTGTTGAAAGACGTGCGAAAGATCGTGATGAAGGAGGGGCAGAACGACTTAATCGCTAAGGAATCGTTCTGACACCTTTCCGGCTTCCGAGTCTAGTTTGTTGGATCGTCTTTGCCCACTCGTGTCAGTGGGGGCGTTTCGGGTAAGATGCAGCTCCAGATTCCGGTGCGCGATAGTTTTCGCCGTCATTTTCAACTCAGGATGCCACTAGATGCCGAAGTTCGAATGTCAAATATGTAACGCCTCATTCGAGGTCCCGGAAGCGGCCTTGCTGAAATATCCCGGTTGGGTGCCCAAGTACTGTCGCGAGCACTCGCCGAAGAAAAACGCTTCTGCGAACACGGCGCGCCGCAAAAAGAAGAGCTGGCGCCCCAAAGCCGCACCACTCGAGGAAAACCTGACACGAGCGGAGGTGTTGGCCAAGTATACGGCAGGACCCGATTCAGGCGTCTTCACCGACGGCAGCGCCAACCCGAACCCCGGCCCCGGCGGATGGGGGATGGTGTGGGTCGAAGACGGCGAGATTCACAGCGAGCAGCACGGCCACGAATCGGGAGAGACGACGAACAATCGAATGGAGCTTTCGGCGCTGCTATGCGCCTATGAGACGCTTCCCGAAGACGCACGTGTTCCTGTTTTCACCGACAGCAAGTTATGCGTGGATACGATCAGCACGTGGGCCTTCGGCTGGGAGAAACGCCAATGGACCCGCAAAGGCAAGCCGCTGAAGAACCTGGATTTGGTCAAGCCGTTGTTCGCGTTGTACAAGGCTCGCCCAGGCTGCCCGCTGAAGTGGATCGAGGCTCACTCCGGCTATCGCTGGAACGAGTACGCCGATTCCCTGTCTACCGCCTGGATGCGATCCGAGGTCTAGCCGAGCAAGCAGCCGGTCGACGGTCGTAAGAAACTGGGCTAGCTCTGTTTGCGTTTGGGTCGTTCATGTTTCACCCTGCTTGTGATTGGTGATCAGCGCCACCACTCGCGAGTGACGAACCACCATCTGCGGTTGTCAAGGGGCGGTAGCATAGAGCGATTGGGCGGGCTTTTGGCACGATCCGGGCAGTTGACTTTCCGTGAGCCGGACCGAACAGCTTGGCGTTTCCCTGGCCAACGAGAATCGGGCCGTTTTGTAGCAGTCCCGGAGTTGATGAGGGGGCCCGACAAGAATGCCTATCCATGCAGGGAGTTTTGGACGGCGGGTTGCTACAAGTGCCCGCTGAGATTCAAGTAGCCTGATTTCGTTTCGTTCAGGGGTCGTGCCACTCAACGATCGCGAGCCGGTGTCACCGGCAATACCACGTGCGAAGGACGTGCCGCGTCGCGGTAGATCGTCTGGTGGGCGACGACATGCGACGTCTCCAGACCCACGTTGTCGGCGCCTGTGTTGAGGTTCCGTAAGTAGTAGGGATAGTAGCTGCTGGAAATCTCAAGGCAGATCCGGTGCCCCTTCAAAGAGGTTCTTCACCGAATTCCGGGGACAGAAGGCAGTTGTTGTTCGACCACCTGCAATTGGTCCCAGAGGGACCTTCGATGGTAGCCCACCAGTTTAGAGACAATCCAGCTTTCGCGTCCTTCAATTTCCAGGTTTTCATTGCGTTTCGGTGGCACGGTAGACGGTCAGCAGGTTGTGGATGAGGACGGCAAGGCCAACGTGGGTCGTGGCACGAGTTAAGCCGCGACGTGGAAATCGACGTAGACCGCGATGCTCTTTGATATCCGCGAAGCTCAGTTCCACCGTCTTCTTGCGTTTTTTGTAGGCCTCCTCTGGCCGAGCCTCCCCGGCAGTTGACCGATCGCGTCAAGTTGCTCAGGCTGCATGTCCTCGAAGCCGCTTGCGCCGAGGCGGGTCGGCGCGACGAGGCGATAGGGGCGATCAAAGAAGCGATACAGCAGGCAGAAGCCATCGGCAATACAGCGTCGGCTGAAGAAATGCGAGGCAAGCTAGAGCGGTATCAAGACGACGCTGCCGGTTCGGATGGTCTACTTCCAAAACTACGCCGACACCAATAGTGCGCCGACCATCGTCGCCGCAAGTCCTGCCAAGCCCATTATGGCAGTCAGCGGCGTTATATACCGAAGGCCCTCGGATTCGGTCATGCCGCTCATCTTGCAGATCACCCAAAAGCCGCTGTCGTTCATCCAGGCAATCGGTTTGGAACCGCAGCCGATGGCCAAGGCAAAGAACACCGGATGACAGCCAAGCGCACCCGACTGGGCGACGCCGGACAGAATTCCCACCGCCGTAATCATGGCGACGGTGGCCGATCCCTGTGCCGAGCGTATGGCTGTGGTGATCAAGAAAGCAAGTACGATCACCACCAACGACGACGACGTGGGTAGTTGCCCTATCAGCCCGGCAATGCCTGTCTGTTGCATCATCCCGCCGAACGCGCCACCGGCCGCAGTTATCAGAATGATCACTCCGCCGCTGGCAAGCGCCGCTTGCACCGAGCCGGCCAATTCCTTCAAGCTTGACCGCTTGTGCCACACCAGTGTGCCCATCGCGATGGCGGCGGCGATCGCCAGCGCGATGTTCTTGTTGCCCAACGTCGCCGCGATGCACAAGACGGTTGTCGGCATCGACGCGTCCATGGCTTTCAATACGGTATAGCCAGCGATCAGAACCACCGGCAGAATGATGGGCGCAACGGCCAGGAGCAGCGGCGGCAGTTCGCGCTCGTCGCGTTTAGACAGTTTCTCCAAGTCCGCCAGGGAGAAATCGGGCGATTCGCGTAGCGGCAGTTCCCTTCGGCGGTTGACGAATTGGGCAAAGCAAAATCCGGCGCTGCTACTGACCAAACCGACAGCACATCCTGCCAGGATCATCAGGCCCAAATCGATACCCAGTTCCTCGGCCACGAATAATGGTCCCGGTGTGGGTGGCACCAGCGAATGAGCCATCGTCCCACCGGCGACGATCGTAAGCACGTACAGCAGATAGTTCCGCCCCGTGCGCATGCGCATCGCTTTGCCCAGCGGAATCATCAAGTAGAAGACCGTATCGAAGAACACGGGAATCCCCAGCAGGAACCCGCTGCCGGCGAATGCGACCGGCGCGCCCCGCTCGCCGGTAACCTTCAGAGCCGACCGCACGATGCGATCCGCTGCGCCGCTGTCCAGCAGACACTTGCCTATGATAGCGGCCAAAGCGATCAGAATTCCGATCTTGCCGCAGGTGTTGCCAAACGCGACAGCGACCCGTTCGCCGACGGTTTGATCGGCCAGCTCCGCGGCAGCCTGCCACGTGGACGGATGAACGACCAAGTCGCCCTTGGCAAGCGACTGGAAGTCGCGGCGAGGTTCGATTCGCGCACATGCCTTCGTGTCCGCCCCAACATCTTGTTGAATGCGGATGACTGTCAATTCGCCGACGTGTTCGAGTGCGGCGTCTGTTGAACTGCTGCGTAGGACGAGATACTGCGCTCGTTCGTGCGCATCTTCCGTGGCAAGTAGCACCATCGACGTAGCATCGTCGTATTCCCAGGGAATCGCATTTTTCTGGATGGCGTGCGTCTTGATTGCGTCTTGCGGCGTGAGAGCGCCGACGACGATAGCTGCCAGAACAAGAGCAAGAAAGGCATGGAGTCTTAGCACCAGCACGCCGCCCACCACAATGACGACACCGACCAAGACGATCCACAATGGATGCATCGACGGTTCTCCAATGGCGTTGTGCTACTCGTCGATTCCTAACTCGTTCTCAGGCTCGCACGTGTTCAGCCTACCATCGCATCGTTCGACGGCAAGCCGAAAGGCGTCCGCGAATCCCGCACGCAGTCGCGTTCGCTTGCCATTAAAGAACAAAGTTCTTCGCCCGCAAACGTGCACTTATCCACGTAGTTGCCTATGCCCCGGTCACGTTTCACACTTGTTTGCGTGAAAGCGCGATACGACGTCGATCGAGGTCGACGTCCAGCACCTTGACTCGTACCACGTCACCGACAGAAACCACGTCGCTGGGATCTTCGACGAACCGGTTGTCCAATTCCGATATGTGGATCAGTCCGTCTTGATGAACGCCAACGTCGACAAAAGCTCCGAAACGTGTGACATTGGTGACAACGCCTTCCAGTATCATGCCCTCGTTCAAGTCCTCCAGTTCGTTGACGCCTTCGGCGAACTTGGCCACTTTGAACTCACTGCGGGGATCGCGTCCAGGCTTGGCCAACTCGGCTAAGATATCCTGGACGGTCGGTAAGCCAGCCCGATCATCTACAAACTGCTCGGCATTCAGCTTGCCCGCCAACGTTGCATTGCCGACCAGTTGTTTTGTCGAAGCATCCAATCGAGCCGCCATCTTCTCGACAACGTAATAGCTCTCCGGATGGACTGCCGAATTGTCCAGCGGTTGATGGCCATCGCGGATGCGCAAGAATCCGGCGGCCTGTTCATATGCCTTTTTGCCAAGCTTTGGCACGCCAAGAAGCTGGTCCCGGCCTTCGAACCGGCCGTGCGAGTCACGGTGTTCGACAATCCGCTGCGCCAACTTGGGACCGATTCCCGCCACATGCGACAGTAGCGGAGCACTAGCCATATTCACGTCGACTCCGACCGAGTTCACACATGACTCGACTTCCCGATCCAAACACTTACGCAACTGCACCTGGTTCACGTCGTGTTGGTACTGACCGACACCAATTGACTTCGGGTCGATCTTGACCAGCTCGGCCAGTGGATCCTGCAAGCGATGAGCAATACTGATGGCACCGCGAACGGTAACGTCCAAGTCCGGATACTCGTTCGCCGCGACCTCACTGGCCGAGTAGATCGACGCACCCGACTCGCTGACTACCACCTTGGTGATCTTCACTCCCTCACGGCGCAACGTCGTCGTGACGAAGGAATCCGTTTCTCGCGACGCCGTCCCATTGCCGATGGCGATCAAACGGGCATCGTATTTGGTGATCAGGTCTGTCAGTGTCCTTGCGGCGCCTTGAGTATCGTCCCGTGGCGGTGTGGGATAAATTGTGGAACTTGCCAGAAACTTACCGGTGCCATCGACGACGGCTACTTTGCATCCGGTCCGAAAACCCGGGTCGATACCAATCGTCACGTGGGGTCCGGCAGGTGAAGCAAGCAACAATTCGCGTAGGTTCTTGGCGAAAACCGCGATCGCTTCCTCGTCCGCCGTTTCCTTCAACTGCTGTAACGCGGCCGATTCAGTGGAAGGCATTAGCAGACGGCTGTAACAATCCTCGACCGTCCGTAACAGGTCGTCGTAGAATTCGAACCTGGCATTGCGAACCAAGTTTGCTTTGAGCTTGCGGAGTACGTAGTCGTCGTCAAGCTTCACACCGACTCGCAGCATACCTTCCGCTTCGCCGCGCTTCATGGCCAGCAGCCGATGGGAGGGCACTCGCCTGAGCGGCTCCTGGTGATCGAAGTACATCTCAAATTTGCTGGCCGATTCTTTCTTGCCGCGCCGGACGTGCGAGACGATCGTTGCGGATCGAGCTTGCTCGACCAGCCAGCTTCGTGTAGAAGCGTCCTCCGACCAGTGTTCGGCCACAATATCGCATGCACCGGCCAGCGCGGTCGCTTCGTCCGGCACTTCCTTCTCCGGGCAAACGTACGGCTGGAGAACGTCGCTGGTTGGTTGGCCCAATCGTTCTTGTCGCATGAGGATGTCGGCCAATGGCTGCAAACCTCGCTCGCGAGCGATGGTGGCGCGGGTCCGTCGCTTGGGCTTGAACGGAAGGTACAAGTCCTCAAGCTTCTTCTTGTCAGAGCACGCTTCAATCTGCTGGCGTAGTTCATCGGTCAACTGGCCTTGCTGGTCAATCGTTCTCAGGATCGTCGTCTTGCGCTGGGCCAACTCTCGCGACTGTGTCAACGAGTCTTCAACAGCGCGCAACGCCAATTCGTCCAGGCCTTTGGTCGCTTCCTTGCGATATCGCGCAATGAACGGAATCGTATTGCCGGCGTCCAACAGTTCGATCGCCGCACGCACCTGATTGGTGGCGACTCCCAGCGATTTTGCGATCCATTCGATCGTCTGCTCCAGATCGAAGCAGTCGAACGCTTTGTCATTTGTTTTCTGTTTCAAGGGAGGAATTCTCCATTGGGATGGTGGAGAGAACGGCAATCCGACTCCGGCATGAGGTTCAATTCGCATTGAATGATCGCTGATGAGATCATGACCGAGTGTCGGCTGTTTCGCAAGCACAGCGCAATTCATACAATATCGGCCGGAAGCGAACGCGGACGACAAGACTGTCGCTGGAATGATTGGCGGCGATTGATGGCGAATACCCACTACGGGCAAATCGGAGATGTATGGAAGCACTTGCCGCTGGCAGAGATTTTGTCTATTGAAACACCCAGCGTTTACTGGGAATCGCATGCAGGCTCGGCCCAATATCCGCTGACGCGTTCGGCCGAGAGGGACTACGGCGTCTTCTATTTCGCAAGCCACGCGAGCCAATCGCCTGCCCTTGCGGAGTCGCAGTATCGAGAGATCCTCGGCCATTACGAGCAACATGGCCGACTGACGGTCTATCCCGGCTCGCCCCTGATTGCGATGCGGTTGCTTGATGAGGGCGGAGGCCGTTTTTTATTCTGTGACATCGATGGAGGAAGTCTTTCAACCATACGCGAAAGCGCCGGCCAATTCGGTCTTGCCGAAAATGCGGTACGTGTTGTCAAACGCGACGGTGTGGCCGCGCTGCAGGAATCACTCGCTGCCGTGTCCGCGGCCGAGGTATCAGCGACTTTCGTGCACATCGATCCTTACCATCCCTTCGCGCGAAACAGCGATGGCCTCACGTCCGTCGACCTTTTCTACCGCGCCAGCGTCCATGGAATGAAGGCCATGCTTTGGTATGGATTCGACTCGTTGGAGCAACGCGAACGACTGTTGGAACAGATGGGGCGGGCGATGAAGACGAACGGAATGGCTCCGGAAGCCCATCGTCTCTGGAATGGGGAGATAGTACTGGACGCTATCAACGCCCCGGACTACGACTTCAACCCGGGTGTGCTTGGCTGTGGTATCTTGTGCAGCAACCTGAGTCCGGAATCGTTGACCGCCTGCAGGCGCCTCGGCGAAGGACTCGAATCGGTGTACGCCGGTGCCAACCTGCCTGAAGGCCGCAGTGGTGCGATCGAATTCACGCTGGGCCGTTGGAGAGACTGAGCGGCCGTTCGTTCTTCTGGTTCCCAAGCTCGGGCCCGGGGTCCGATCTTCACGAAGTTATGCGTCGTCCGCGTATCGCTCTGCCATGCTCTGGATCATCTGCGTGATCCGTTTGCGGCAGGCGGCCGGAGCGAGGACTTCGGCTTCGTTACCCAGGCTCAGCACGCGTGGGATGATTTCCAGCTCGTGTGCTGCTTTAACCGTCAGTATGATCCCTCCGTCGTCCGTTCGCTTGACCTCCTGGTCTGGATGCCAAGGGTCTTCGATTACCCATGGAGCCGCCCGGGCGCTGATGCGGATTCTGAAGTTTTTCGCTTTTCCGGCCGCCGCGAAGATTCCCAGGCTCTCGCCAAGATGCCGCTCCAAATCGAAATCCTCGGGAAGCTTGAACCATTGATCCAACGCCGTCGCTTTGACGAAACGATCCAACTTCCAGTGGCGAATGCGCTCGGGGCTCTCCTCCGCTATCTCCTCAGCAGCGGCGATGATGTACAGGCTTGACTGGTAGAAGACCACCGCGTACGGTTCGATCTTCCGCCGTTTCGAGTCCTTGCCGATAGGCTGGTACTCGATCTCTGCCACGCGATGCTGTTGGATACAACGGTGCAGCGTTTCCAGGATGCCGTGCTGCGGCTTGTAGGATTTGGCCGGCATGCCGCGCACGAACAGTGCTTGCCGATATTTTTCGTAGTGGCTCCATACCGAATCAGGCAACTGGTCGCGCAGCTTGTTCCAAAATGCCTCGATCCCTAGCCAGAACGGTGTGCCCGCGAGCGGATATAGCAGGTCGCGGCTCAACGACAAGGCGATCAATTCAGTGGCGGAAGCGGTGATTTTGTGCGTTCCTTTGACGCTGGGACCAAACTTCCAGACTCGTCCCCGTGGCAATTCATAGGTTTCGATATGGAATCCGGCCGCTTGGAGGGCCTCCAAATCGCGACGCACGGTGCGCTGGTGCAACGACGACAGGCCCAATTCGTCCAGTAACTCCTGCCGCATCTCGTCCAATGTGCGGCCGAAGCGAAAACGCTCGAGAATCTGCAGAATTTTGTGTTGACGGATGAGCTGTTCGTTTCGTGCCATGCGATCGGCCCCATACAGGTCGATTGACAACAGGTACCCTAATCCGCAAAACTATAATGTTTTATCTATTTTATGCGAGTGGCGATGTGATTCCCCGACGATTCCTGACGATACTTGTTTTCGCTCTGCCGGTCTTGGTGGTAGTCTTTGGTGTGCTAATGGGAGGGTATGCATTGGCGCAAGCCATGGATCCCCCTGGTGCCAAAGTGTTGCGTTGGATCGCCATCAGCGTCATGATGCTGGCGATCGCGGATGTCGTCCTGTTGGTCGGCGTTTTGGGAATCAAAGCTCTCGGCGACGAAGACAACCGCTCCGACTCGTCCGGCGGATAACAGTCGTTTCAATGCCCATTCGTTTTGCCTGTGAACATTGCGGTGCCCGTCTCAGCGTCAGCTCGCGCAAAGCGGGGGCGCGGGCCAAGTGCCCCAAGTGCCAAGAGGCCATCGCGGTTCCGACTCCAGAGAAAGATGAACAGCCATCGGACTCCGCGGAGGAGAAGCAGGAGACCGAAAAAACCGTCGACCAACAACAAGACGACGATCCTTTCTCGCAGTTCCTCGTCTACGATGACGAGACCGAATTGGTCTACGCCACCGAGGAAGAAGAAGAGGCGCCGTACGCTGAAGACGTGCCGGTGGATCCAACCAAGGTTGCCGTGCCTCGCAGGATTCTCTACATGCAGGGCGTCTTGTTGGGTGTCGTCGCGATCGTGTGTTTTGCCCTCGGTGTGATTGTCGGGCACGGCACTTCGGGACCAAGCGACGAAGATGTGGTGGCTCAACCGTGCGTGATCACCGGAAGAATTGCTCTCGGCAACGGCGGAGATGCGACAACGCCCGACGAGGGCGCTGTGGCAATCGTCGTACCGCGCAACGAGCATCCGGACCAGAAAGCAGACATTGATGGCCTTCTCCCTCAAGACCTGCAACCGAACGATGAGCATCCAGGCCTGTTGGCCATCCAAAGCATCGGTGGCGATTACGCACGCGCCGATCAAGACGGTCGTTTTCAATTGCGAGTGCGCGACAGGGGCGAGTACTTTCTGTTCGTCATATCGGCGAACCGCTCCCGATCAGACGACATGCAGCCGAATGACCTTGCACAGATCGGGCGTTTCTTCCAACTCACGGCCGACCTGCTCGGCGGCAACGACTATCGCTGGCAAGAGGAAACGATTCGGGGAGACCGCGAGCTGAACTTCGTCTTCTAAAGCTCCAGTGTCTTCCGAAGCCTGGAGGCAACGAATGGACGCACTGGAGGCCATTCACACAAGACGGCACATTTTGCGGCAGAGAGGTCAATTCAGTTCCGGCGGCGTGGTGATACCCAATTCCTTGGCGATTCCACTCACCAGTTGCTCTGCATCGACCGGCTTGCGGAACCAGCCGTCAACTCCGTTCGGCCCCGTCGGGATGTCCAGCGAGCTTGGATCCTCGGCACTGACGGCAAACAGTTTCGCTTGGGCGAGTTCCTTGTTCGACCGGATTTCCCGAACAAGGCACGGACCGTCGCAACGTGGCATCCGCATGCCCAGCAGAATCACTTCGGGCGGGGCGTGTAACGACAGGTAGTTCAATGCGTCTTCACCGTCGTGTGCCACAGTGACATCGAAACGATTCAGCCGGAGATAGCCGGCCAACAATGCTCCTTCGTTGTCGTCGTTTTCAACCAGCAGCACTTGAGCCACCGGCGTGTTCGACGAATCAAGGGCGTCCGTCGTGTCTTGGTCCAACGACTGCAATTCGTGGAAGACTTCTAGGATCAGACTCTGAGCCGTCGCGTCGCCGTTGTCATCGGAATGTTGATGAAGTCGGTTTAGGGCCAGCGCGGCTGAATCAAGGCGACGACGAACGGCGTGCAGCAACCCGCTCAGTTTGGCTCTGTCGTCCTCCTCCGAGCTGAAGTCAATTGACTTGAGATCAGCCAATTCGTGACGCTGAATGGGGATGTCCGATGGTGCGTCGATACCCAGCCGCGCGGTGTTGCCTCGAATCCGCAGCACTTCGACCGTGATCCCCAGTGTGGGGAACATGATCTTGTCGGTTTCCTTGCGCGAAAGCACAAGCATCGCCCAGCCTCCGTTCCGGCCGTTCTACGGCCAATCTCCGTCCGTATGCCTACGCCTTGGAGTGTTCCGAGGAACAGACAGCGGCAGTTGATGAGTATGAAGGAAGGATCAATCCAGAGAAGCAAGTGCCCGGCATCATGCCGGAGACGTGTACAAGAACAGGCCTGGAAATCAGTTTCCACGCCACTTGCCGAAAGAAATTGTCTGAGATATTGCGGCTTGAGGAAAGGCCAGTTTCTTTTGCGCCGTTACGCAGGACCGCACAGACTTCCCAGCTTAACCTTGGCGGCTCAAGTGGCTGAGCATGCGAACGTGCAGCCGCTCACGGTTGCGGCTCCTCTTGGCCATCCAACGCGTGCTGCATCATTGCTTTGAATAGCAGAAGGTGAATATCGAGGATCTGATCGAAATCCACCTGGCAAGCCTTTTCGTCCGTCACGCCTCTCGGCGATTCAAAGGTCAGCGTGGTGGCGCCACTGGTATGATAGATCGCGCTGACCAGGTTGAAGGGCGCTGGCGATTTGCCTTGCTCGGGACTTGGCGTGAACGGCTTGTTGTGAGGCAATTCGGCCTCGTCCAACAATCCGTAGTATCTTTCTGCCAACGTCTGTACCTCCTGCTGAACCTCCATCGGCACATACGCCGGTCGCAGGATCGCCGTGGGCGATTCGTGGCTGTGCAGCGAGACGGCCAAGTCAGGCCCTTCTTGCCGAGCAACACGCAGAATCGCTGGTGCCTCCGGCGCCATCGGCGCAAAGAACTCGTCGTGCATTGGGTTGATGCCATCGTCGTTGAAGTAGCATCCTAGAAAGCCAACGCTCGGCCCAACACGAGGATGTGGGCGTTTGACCGACGGCCAATGAGCGATCGTATCGTCGCTCCACGTCCCCATGCCCCAGAACGCACTCAACGTGCCGCTCAGTCCGCAACTGGTTCGCGGCTCGAAACGAGCCATGCCGTCCGGATTGCCGACCGGAATAATCAACAGCCGGCACTTCTGGCCGAGCGATCGTAGAGTCGACTGATCCCGATCGCGTAAGTCGCGACCGGTTTCCATGACTTGGATCAGATTGACCAATGCCACCAAGCCTTCCGTTTCCTGACCGTGAACTGGTCCGACCAGATAGATCACCGGTTTCTTGCGCGACGCCTTGTCCACGTAGGCCGACGGTTTTCTTGCAGCGATGGCCGAGTTGAAGTTGGTCGTGGATTCCTGCTCTTCCCGCTGACCATAAGCGATCAGATGTAACGGACGACCGCCGGGGCTCTTGGCAGTGGTTGTTACGTCACCTCGTTCGAGGTTGGCCCACCGATCCGCCAACTGTTCGACATCCGCGATCCAAAACTCAGGCAAGTCCAGATCGGGAGTGAGTTTCTTGGCCTCCTCGTAAGTCATCTTCTGGGCGGTTGCGGAAACGGTGAGTAGCAGGACGATCACGGTGGAAACAAAAGGGTTGATTCTCATCGAAGTCACTCCTCTGGGTTTGGTCATTCAAGACGCGACAGGATTCGCATCGTACCACCGGGGATTCTGGTGCAATCCGTCGAGTGCGTCAATTAACGCTGCGTGTTTCGCCGCTGGATGCCCAAGTTGAGCGTTAATTCCATGGCTGATTTAGCTTCGTCTACCCCGATTGAATGTGTTTCGTTGGACTGGATGCACCGCAATATTGCAGCACCCCCAACGAATACCACGCTATGCACGCTACGCCTGCGCCGCCATAGGAGTCCGGTAGGTATGTTCGTCTGGGACCAGTTCGTCGACTTGCTTCGAGCTGCCATCTTCGCGTATTCGCAGGCTTGTGGTGGGAATATCGGTACCGGTATCGTCGGTGTGACCTTGCTCGTGCGCGTGGCCATGCTTCCACTCACCTTGCGTTTGGCAAGGATTTCGGCAGCCCATCAGGAGACGATGCGGAAGCTCAAACCCGAGTTGGACAAGATCAAGTCGCGATTCAGGGATCGGCCGGACCGGATGGCCGAGGAGACACGACGACTGTTCCAGCGAGAAGGTGCCTCTCCGTTGCCGCTCGGTGGCTGTGCGGGCATGTTAGTTCAGATTCCGATATTCCTGGGACTGTTCACGGCCGTGCGTCGCTGCGCGGCGATTGGCGGACAGTTCCTCTGGATTCGCAACATCGCCAAACCAGACTTCTTGCTGACCGCCGCCGTGACAGCACTTACATCCGCCACCCTGATCGTTGGTGCGCATTCGTCTGACCAAAATCGGATGGTGATGGCAGCAGTTTCGGCGCTTGTTACATTCATCGTGCTGCTGACCATCCCCGCCGGAGTCGGCCTGTATTGGGGCGCATCGGGTCTGGTCAGCTTGCTGCAGTCGGTATTGATCCGTCGCGCAAGAGCCGCACATTAACGTTGCAGGGAACGAAAACCTGACAAGAGACGATTGAGTCTTGCCTACTATATCAACGATCGGAGAAAACCATGGGTTACGATAATCCTCAACGCGGATCTGGCGGCAGCGCCGTGGCCATCGTGGCTGTGATTGTGGTCGTGCTGCTAGGCGGCCTTGTTTTCTTGGGAGTCGGGGCTCTGTTCTTCGTGCGTACGGCGCGTATGGAAGCAACAGAGGTCCAAATGGTGGCACGAGTCGAAGCCGACCGTGCCGTTGCAGAAATGGAGAAGACCGAGCAACTCGCCACGCGCGTGCAAGTCAAAGAATCGATGAAAATGGAAATGCGAGACGCGTCAATTGAAGAGTTGGTCGTTGAGATTGATCAAGACGGTGCGATCACGGTCGACGAAGAGAGGATGGACCTTGACGGCTTGAGAGAGCGCCTTCAAGAGATTGGCGAGGACGGCAATGTCCGGTTGACCGCTCAGATTAGGGTTGATCCGCTCTGCCAGGCCCAGCACGTAGTGGCCGTCCAGTCCGTCTGCAGCGAGTTCGACGTCGAGGACGTGCAGTTGAGCACACTGGAACTGCCGTCAGCGGCCACCGACGACGAAGGTGCCTCGACCGCTGAAGCGGTCGAATTTCGGCACTAGCCAAGTCGGCCACTTCGCCATCTCGGCCATTTGCTAGCTACGGCAGCAAAACCGCTCAAGAGTGTCGCAACCGTCAGGCGATACAGTCTGTGAGGGTCCGCGCTGAGTCCTCCTTGAGTCGGCGTCTCCCCCACGATGACCAATAGCTCACGTCGGACGCGTTTCGTCTTGACCGACAGTTCGAATGTTGGCACTATCCGCAGCTCTCCAACCAGCAGGTGCGAAGATGCGAGTGAAACTGACCATCCTGGTATTGTTGTCGCTGTCGTCCGTGTCCTTTGCTCAGTCGCCTTACCAATACCGAGACCAAGGCTTGGTTGTGGGCGGTTTGATGGGCGCACTGACTGGCGGGGCGATCGGCAAGAACAACGGCAATACGGCAGCAGGTGCGGCAATTGGAACAGCCGTCGGCGCCTTGACCGGCGCAGCCATTGGCGATTCGGTCGACACGGATATCGCCTGGAACAACGCTGCTGCCCAGCATAGATACGCCGCGCAGACCGCGCGAGCGGTCACGGTTCAGGACGTCATTTCCATGACGCACGCGGGACTGAGCGACGACGTGATCGTCACGCACATACGAGCCAACGGAATCGTCCGTCGTCCACAGCCGACCGACCTGATCACAATGAGCAATTCAGGCGTCAGGGATGCCGCGATAAGGGCAATGCAGACAGCTCCACTAGCGAATGCAGCGCCAGTAGCAACCCCGACGTATCGTCCCCGAGTGATTGTCCAGGAGCATCACTACGTCACACCACGGTGTTATGCACCAACGTGGCATCACGGACATCACTGGAGCCACCACCATGTGCATCCACACCACCGCGGTCCCAGTGTTCGTTGGGGCTTCTCGTTCGGCCACTGATCCCGTCGGGAACTGCTACTTGGCTTTTTGACTGAACCACGCACGTATCATCCATTCTCGATCGGGCAACTTGCGGAGTCCTTTCGCGACCGTGCCGGACAGAGAATGCGATGTCGCGGGGTCCTTGTTGTAGTGAAAGTAGATCCCCTTGTAGCGATTGGCTTCGGGATCAATCGCCACGGTGAACAAGCCGTCCTTGAGATCGGGATCGCGAAACGCCAGCGGCTCGGGCAAGGTAAGATCGATCCATTTCGCTTTATAGCCGAACTGGGCATAGGGAAACGTCCCTTGCCAGAGTGTCTTGTTGTCGCTGCCAAGGACGGCGACTTTCAACATCGTCTGCTCGGCATCAAAGCCCGAGCCGTACCGGCTGGCGTAAAGGCGGAAGCCTTTCAGGTTCAGCTTGTCAAGCGAGGCGTCCTTAGGGAGAACTTCGGTCAATTTGAATTGGATGGCCGGCCCGGAACCACCGTAACTCTGCCTGCCGTCCGATTGGCCCGTATCATATTTCGCCTGGATACCGCCATGAAACGGATCGACGTGCATCGGCGGCTTCCAATCGGCCAGTCGCATGGTGCCTTTCTTGCCTGAAGGCTCGCCGGACAAGTGTACGCTGACCATCCAGTCGTACGATTCCTTGACGGGCTCGAATCCGTCGGCGGGCAATCCAACCAGGGAATGGGATTGTTCGACGTTATTGTCGTATCCCAGGTAGATGCCTTTCGTCTTGTGCGGGTTGAACGAAAGAGCGACATTGAACTTCTTCGGGACTTCGACGGACGGGGTGCGAAGCGTGTACCACCGCAGTTCGGCACGCTCGATCATGGCATACGGATATCGCAAATCGGCCAACACTTGCTGCTTGTCGTTCAGCAGATACACATGAAAATCCTCGTCTGGCGCTTGCGCGTGCCCGTACCTGCCAGCAAAGATCCCTATTGCCTCGACGAATGCCGAGCCTTTATGACGTTCAAAGCTGATGGCATGTCCCGAAGCCCCAAGGCTTTTCATGCCTTCCGCCGTGTCGTCGACGTGAGTCCGACGCGAAGCTCCTTTTGGGACCGTCTCGCTGGCCGGTCTGGCACGGCCGTCATCCGGTTCGGGCTCTCTTTCCGAGTCCGCAGCCTGACTCAGCAGCGATGCAAGACTGGCGTACTCTTCCTCCAAAGCGTTCCACTCAACTTCGACGCCAAAGGAGCAGTCACGGCGCGCCTCTCTTTGGCACGATTCGACTCCGGCTTCTAGCTTACCTAGCGTCTTGAGCACATCGGCCAGACTACGAGGCGTCAGATTGCCCCATTCCTGCGCGGACAGTGCCGCGCCATCTTCCTTGCCCTGGAGTTCGTCGCAACACACGTTTATCTGTTCGAACATGTCAATCATGTCAATGAGCTGATCCTTCTCCACAGCACGGAGACATTGCACGGCGGAGTCTATTTTGGCAACCAGACCAGTGACACGAGCGGATGCACTGGGCGGTGCTATCAGTTTCCCGCCCGACGCATTAGTTCGCTTCCTGTCTCCCGTGCCCACGCCGAAGAAGGCTCGAATCATCCATTGCCGATCTGACAACTCGCGAAAGCCTTTCGCCACGGTGCCAGCCAGCGAGTGTGAGGTCTTCGCGTCCTTGTTGTAGTGAAAGTAGATCCCTTTGTACTGGTGAGCCTCGGGATCAAGAGCCACGGTTAGCTTGTCAGTCCTGATATCCAGGTCGCCCAACGGCACGGGCTCGGGCAAAACAAGATCCACCCATTTCGCCTTGTAGCCAAACAATGAATAGGGGAACGCTCCTTGCCACAACGTCTGGTTGTCATTCCCGAGCAGGGCGGCCTTCATCAAGGTCTTTTCCGGATCGTAGCCCGATCCGTAGCGGCTGGCGTAAAGGCGGAAACCGGTCAACTTGAGCTTCTTCGATGGAAAGCCTTTCGGGAGAACTTCTGCGAGTTTGAATCGAACGGCCGGCCCGGAACCGCCATAGCTTTGTATGCCTTCTGATTTGCCTGTGTCGTGTTTCGCCTCTATGCAATCCTTGAACGGATCAACGCGTACGGGCGCTTTCCAGTCGGCCAGTCGCATCACACCCTTTTCGCCAGAGGGCTTCTGCGAAAGATGCACACGTACCATCCAGTCGTACATTTCCTTGACGGGTTCGAAGCCGTCTTCGGGCAAACCTACCAGCGAATGAGATTGCTTGACATCCTTGTCATATCCCAGATAGATGCCTTTCGTTCTGTGAGGATTGAACGACAAGGCCACGATGAATTGCTTGGGGACCTCGACGCTTGGCGTCCTGAGTGTGTACCAGCATCGCTCGCCGCGTTCGATCATGCTGTACGGAAAACGCTGGTCGGCCAGCAGTTGGTGCTTCTCGTTCAGAACGTAGACATGGAAGTCTTCATCTGGGGGCTTCGCATCGCCGTACCGACTGGCGAAGATCTGTATTGCCTCGACGTAGGTTACGTCGGCGGGGCGTTCGAAACGGACGGCATGCCCCGAAGCGGCGATGCTGCGTTCTCCCTCCGCCGTGTCGTCCACGTGGGTCAATTGTAGCGCACCCTCGGGGATAGACTGCTGGGCGAGGACTGTCTTCGTGTGATCCTTCGTCAGTTCAAGGCCCACGCGGAATCGGACGGGTTCCTTGCCGCCCTTCCAAACGGTCAGCGGTATTTCGAGGCTCTCGTCGACGAGCTTGGGCAGCCCCTTGATTCTTCGCTCCGTCGAGAAATGCGTACTGGAACGAGTCACCATCTTGTCTTCTTTGTCGAGCAACACCAGCCAGACGCGCCAGTCCGCCTTGCGCAGGGACACCCACTGGAGTTGAAGCTTGGCCTTCAACTCTTTCTTCTTCTCGTCTCCGGCTGATTGGTCGAAGCGGATTCTCCGCGCCCAGACGACCTTTTGCCCGTCCGGGTCTTTGGCTTCCAGCTTGACAGGAATGTCCTTAGCGAGGGCCAGCGGCCCTTCGGCGGGCGCCGTGATCTTGACGGGCGATGGCGGCCGGCGGTCGTCGGGAACTTGCTCGACAGATAGCTCGAAACGTCGAGCCTGCCCCAGGTCGTTTACGGGGCCGATATTCAGTTCGTGGGGCCGCATGGATTCCAACGCTCTTACGGAAATGATCACGCCCGAGGTCTTGACGATCATGTCCCCGCTGGCCACTAACTTGTTCGCGTCGTCTTCGAGTTGGATCGAAATGCGCCAAGACGACGGCGGCCAGCTGAACTTGCCCGCTTGCACGACTGCCACAAGCTTGTCTGCCTGCTTCCGGAACTCGACGGAGCGAAGCATCAACACACTGGGCCATTCCCCAGTGCCGACCGTCAACGGAGTGAGGATCGGCTTGTTCAGTTCGAACTTGCCCGCCAGACGGTTCTTCTCATCCGCGGCTTGGGCCTTGGGAATCAAGTCGCCCGCCTCGTCTGCCCGGCCAGTGGCCATCATAAAGCGAATCCGCTGGATCTCGGTCTCGGGCTTCCATCCCAGGCGAGCCAGCCCGCGGGCGGCGTGGCCACGCATGCTCTGTTCGTTATCGTTCAGGACATTTGCGAGAGCGTTGATCGCACGAGGATCGCAGATCTGGCCGAGGGCAAGGACGAGGTACGGACGTACTCTACCGTCCGGCTCCGTTTCCAGGGCTTTCAGCAACGAGTCCAGGGCTTCCGGATTCGCAACTCGGATAAGGCCCTGGGCCGCAGCGGTGCGCACCCGGCGTTCCGGATCAGTCAGCATGGCGCAAAGCGGCTGGACGCCCCGGGGATCGCCGAGATCGCCAAGGTGTTCCGCGGCGAATCGTCTCTGCAGGTGGGCGCCGTTCTTGGTGAATGCGATCAGCGTCTCCGTCGCCCGACGGTCTTCTCGCCGGGCCAGAGTTCTCGCCGCCTCCCATCGGTTTTCGGCGTCTTCGTCACTCAGCGCTTGAGCGAGCCCTTTGGCGGCAACGTCCGACTCGATCCACGCAAGCAAGTTGATCGCTTCCCGGCGAACGGTCACGCGACGGTCCTTGAGCGAACGTACCATCGTCTGGACCGTTTGCGGGGTATTGATTCGCCCAAGCAATCGCAGAACTGCCCTGGCGGCTGCTTCGCTACCATCCTCTAGTGCCGCCTCGGCGAGCTTGATCGCTCGTGCCTGGTCACCAGCACGCAAAGCGGTAATCGCCCCCAATTCGATCATGGCGATTGCTCTTGTGGCGGCGTCGCACACACGGCCATCGCCCTGGTTGGCTAGGGGCTTGAGCGCTGCCAGCGCCGTTTCATCGCCGAGCAAGCCAAGCGATTTCGCCGCATTTCGCAGAACGTCGGCCTCCTTTTCCCTCTTGACTAGCCCGACCAGCGGCTGGACGGCCATCTCATCGTCTAACTTCCCCAACGCCTCGGTGGCTGCTTCGCGCACGTTTCGGTCACTGCCGTCCAGGGTTGCGATCAGAGGATCGACGGCTCGCGGGTCGCCAAGGCTGCCCAGAGCATTTGCCGCGCGCCAGCGTTTTCGCGAATCCGAAGTCGCCAGGAATTCTAGCAACGGCTCCACCAGACGCGGCTCCTTGAGATGGACCAGCATGCTGACGACATTGAAATTGAATCCGCCGCTGTCGTTTCGCATGTTGTCTAGCAACAGATCGGCAATGCGCGGGTCTTTGAACTGAATGATCGAGCGCACCGAATGGAAGGTCACCGGAGGCTCGACTCGGCCGATGGCCGCCACAATGGAGTCAATGGCGTCCGGATCGCCGATCTCGGAAAGAGCGCGGATAATGGCCTCGGCCTCGAACTTGCCTGCGGCCTTGTTCAGAGTCGCGACAAGCGGTTTCACTGCTCGCGCGTCGCCAATGCTACCCAAGCTATGCGCCGCTGCACGCCGGACTTCTGACCGTTCGTCATTCAGGGTCTCGACGAGCGGAGCGACAAGGGATTGGTCGCTGGTTTTGGCCAACTCGTAGGCGGCTGCCTGCCGCAGGTACCAGTCCTCGTCGCGCAACTGCGTAAGCAGTCGCTCGATTGTTGCATCTTTGCTATTCGCCTTCGGCGTGTCCTGGCCCTTTGCATCATCACTCGAAGTCGCGACCGCGGGATCCTCGGACGTGTCACCAGCAGACTGGGCCTGCACGTTCAGATGGAGGACCAGGAAGCTGCCAACCGCAAACACAACGGCCGTACAAAACAAACTTGCCCAAGGGTGTTTCAGCCGTACGGGCTCGCTGCTTCGGCTATCGACCAGTCTTCGGATCCGGTCGACCAGATCCGATGACTGGCTGACTGCTCCCACGGCGACAAGGGGTTCTGCGGGTACGTTGCCTTGGGACGCTCGCCCCAACTCGACGGCTTTCAACAACGAGTCCGCATAGCTTAACGGTTCCGTTCCCGTTGCCAGGACTAGGTCGTCGCAGCAGCGTTCGCGCTCGATACGAATACGGCGCGACATCAACCACACAGCGGGATGGAAGAACAGCATTGCTTCGATCAGACGCTGAATCAGGTTGGCCAGGTAGTCGTAGCGTCGTATGTGTGCCAGTTCGTGAGCCAGAATCGCTTCGAGCTGCTTAGGTGTCAGCCCGCTGGCCATCGACAAGGGCAGCAGAATAGTGGGACGCAGCGCGCCGATCACCGTCGGGATGGCGATCTGCTGACAGTAGGCAACGGCTGGGCTGAATTGCAGGCCCAGGGTGCGCGCACACCGGGCAATCACAGCAACCGTTTCGGGGTCGTCCGTCGGACTCGACCGTCGCCTGAGTCGTCCGCCACCGTACACGCCGATCGCCAGCCTAGCGAGCATGATCAGCGCCCCGGCCAAGTAGATCAGAGTGGCGATCGACGCGCACGACCCCCAGCCAATCTGGGTGGCCTTTCCGGCCTGGTCACCAGCTACACCGCTCGCTATTGCCGCGACGACTTCTCCGTCATCTGCATTTGCCGGCTCGAATACAAACGGGGTCTCGTCCTGTCCGCCTTCCGGCTTAGCTTGCTCATGCGGCGCGTGAGCGCGTGCGAAATACGTAGTTCGTTCATCATGCACTGCCGCAGACACCGCGTCCGGCACGTCAGCCACCGATACCAGCGGCGTCGATTCGACAAGGCAGAACGTCACCGGCGGACAGACGGCCATCAGCAGAAGTGCGGCAACAAACACCACGTAGCGGGCGGCCGGCGATGCATTTCGTAGCAGTCGCCCTGCAGACGTTGCCAGGACCGCAATTGCCAATCCCTGCCAGAAAAAATGGCCCAGCGTTAACGTAAGACGTGCGCAAAAGGTCGTGTCGAGCCAAGCAAATTGGGTCATGACGACTTCTCCCTGGCCTTGCGGTTAATGAGCCGACGAAGCTCGTTCAACTCCTCGGAACCGAGATCACCGTTTTCCAGTAGATTGACCATCACCGTTGACGCTGATCCGTCAAACACGCGATCCACTAGATCATGGAGCATGCGTCGTCGCGTAGCCTTTTCGGTTGTGCGTGCGTGGTAGACGTAGCTGCCGTGCCGCTTTTCGCGGCGCAGATAGTTCTTCTCCATCATGATGTTCATGATGGTCATCACCGACGTGTAGGCCAGTTGACGGGTACCAGCCAGAGCCTCACAGACCTGGCGCCCCGACGATGGGCCATCTCGCCAGATGATCTTGAGAATCTCCAGCTCTAATTCGGTCGGGTGTCGTGATGATGGTCGAACCATAGTCTGGGAGATCCTTTCTCAATCTAACGACGATCGCGGGCGTCATCTGGTTTTCTCGGATTACTAATTAATTAGATTTTTGCGAACAACGGCGGGCTGTCAAGAGGAACATCGAATTAATTAGTAAGCTCCGAAACGCGGTCAGAGGAATCGGCGATCGGGCTAGAGCGAGTTCGGCAGGCACAAGGGGCGCAGCGGCAAGATCGATTCGGCGAGAAACGACGATCTCCGCAATGCCCGCAAGAAGGTCGCTTGGTCGACCCCATCCGACACGTGATGGGGGCCCTACGCGACGCGTCGAATGGGAGGGGCGGTGCCCGCAAGTTCTTCGGCGACAGCGTCCACCTGCTTAGGCGTGATTCTCGGTTGCTCTTCGGCGAAGCCGATCAGCAGGGATAGATCGCACAGGCGGTTGATGCGACGCGGGATGCCATCGGAAAGCTGATGGATCATCTCCAGCGCAGACGGCTCGAAGATGGCGTCGATATCTGGTGCTCCGGCCGCGATCATGCGGTGGTTGATGTAGCTGATAGATTCGTCCATCGTGAACCGGCGAAGCAAGCACTTGACACCGAAGCGCTCTTCCAGTTGCGGCATGCGGTCGAGAGCCGGCAGCAACCCGGGCTGCGCGACCAACAGCAGCGTCCAGGCCGGCTCGAAGTTCAGCAGCAATCGCACGGTCTCCAACGCGCCTACGTCCGGTAGAAGATGGGCTTCGTCGATCACCAACAGCGCGTGTGCGCCGCTGTCGGCGTTCTTTGCCAACCCATCTTCGATTCGTCGAAGATTGTAGTCGGCGGCAGCGTCCATGGACGCTTCGCCGGTCAACTCGTCGGCCAAGAACGCCAGCAACTGAACTGGCGGCATCTGAGGAAACTTTATGTGTACAAGTGGACTGAACTCCTCGGGAAGCTCGTCAAAGAGCGATTGGACCAGCAGTGTCTTCCCGAGTCCGGATGCCCCAGCCATCAGCGCGGCGCCGCGTCGATTCTCGACTGCGTACCGGAGCTTCAGGAGTGTGGCTTGGTGCGTCTCGCTGGGGTAATAGAACCGCGGAGCCGTGCTGCTATCGAAAGGCCTCGAGTTCAGTTTCCAATATCTTGTATACATCCTTGACCTACGTCGATTTGAAGTTCTCGGCAATACCAACCGCTTGAATTCCGCTTTGTTGCAGTTGCTCGGCGGTTGCAGCGGCCTTCTTCTCAGTGGTGTATCGCAGATCTCGGACTACGATCGCAGCGTCAACTGGACATCTATTCGTGTCTGCGAACGAGTGGCACTCCTCGGCTGCTAACGGACCTGTGTCTACAATCACAAGCGGATAATGCGACGAAATCTCTTGGACCAGTGCGAGCAGTCGCTTGTCGCCGGATTCGATCTGGATGTCCTCTGAGCCCGCCAGAGGGAACAACGTCAAGCGATCCTCGACCGAAGCAACGGCGGCTTCATCCAGTGGTGCCTTGCCGGCAACCACTTCCAGCCAGCTACACGGCGTTTCCATTCCCAGACGAGTTCCAAGTTGTGGGTTCCGAATGTCCGCGTCGACAATCGCCACGTTGACGCCGGATTCCGCTGCGCAGCGAGCCAAGCACAACGCAAGCGACGTTCGGCCCTCGCCGCGCCGCGACCCTGCAATCATCAGGACGTGGCGGCCTTGTTCGGTCGCAGCCTGCAACCTTTGGCCCACATGCTCGAAGTAGCGACTCTCGACTTTCAACAGCCGCTCGCAGATCTCCGGCCAAACAAAACGATCGACTTCCCAATCAGGCGAGAATTCCTTCGCTGCCTCCTCAGCTTGCTCGTCGCCAGCGAGTGCTTCGAACACGGACGGCAACTGCAATGGCTGCGGAATCTTAAGAGTGGCGGCCGACGCCAACGCTTGTTTGGCCTCGTCCGTGATCGGGTCATCTGTCTCCGCCAATTGATTCGGTGGGCTGTCTGCCGGGGGCACTGGAGTAGGTGGCTGACGATCGGCTTCCACTGGGGCCTCTGGCGCCGACGTCTGATGGTACGGGCTGACGTAAGCGAACTCCGTGTACTGCACGGGCTGAGAGAACTGAACGTGGGGCGTGGACGCCTCCGCTCCGTCTTCGACATGAGACTGATGGGCTCGATGCGTAGAACCTGTATAGAGGTCGGCGGCCGACTGGAAGGTACCAGGTTGGACGACTTGCGCAGATTCGGCAGCCTCGCCTTCCGTCGGAGTACCATTGGGCCTCGCAGTCTGCGAGTCCGTATCTTTGGTGTATGCCCTAATGAATGCTTTGTCCAGCGTGCTCATGACTAGCTCCGATAATACGTTGGCCGCACCATGCTTCTGCGTCCACAACCAAATCTAGGCACCGGGCGTCTACCGACGGACCGGCGGAGGATCAATCGGGGGTTTCAGACGAGCGGTGTCGGGGTACTGGTTGTAAATGCTACGCTCCCTCGGCCTCGACGAAGGTCCCTGCAGATCGCTCGTGTCCGGAGAGGCTTGGAACATCAAATGGTAATCTACCGGATACTGATACTTCGATGGATCGGTGGTAGGGTACTGCTGTGGCGATGCATCCACCGTCTGCCCAACTGGAAGCGTCTCGGTCCCCTGGTCCGTTCCATCCAAACGGTCATCGGGTCCGGTGGAGGTATCTGGATACTCTTGTTGTTCCTGGCCGTGCCCCATATCGACAGCGAAATCACCCGAAGGATCGTCTTTCGTCCACGAGTCGCCATAGGGAATCGACTCGGCCAGAGGCACATTCCCTTCGAGTGGATCGAGAACGACTGATGGTTTTGTGTCTCCCGTCAACGGCGGCGCTTCTTTCACTTCCTCAGTGTCCATTGGTTCGATCACGCCGGATTCCGCGTCCCCCGCGGGCGTATCGATGAACAGTTCCTGCTGCTGATCGCTCTCGAGAACCGGCGCGGCGGCAATGTCGATGGGTTCCGGCGTCTCGGTCGACGTGGACGGTCCGGCCCACTCGACAGGAGTCTGTTCGCCCGACAATTCGCCGTTGTTCTCGTCCACTGTCCCACCCCCACCACCAACGATGGCGAAGTAGGCCGCGATGAACAAACCGACCAGCGCCAGAACACCTGCCAGTTGCTTTACGGGGCGCGGTAAAGTGAATGCACTCCATGTGGTGACTTCGGTATCCGTCGGCTCTTCTTCGGGTGGGTTAGAGTCCAATTCCTCATCGGCCGAAGAAACGGGATCATCGGCGACGTGGTCGCCGCGTCCTTCCGACACTGGTGGTTGAATCGCAGTCTCCGTCTCGGCAACAGCCATTTCGTCGAGCACGACCGAACCAGCCACCGCTGCGGGTGTCTTTTCTTTCGATTCCGGCTCGCTAAGATCAGGCAGTCGAATCAGAACCGCAACGGAGTCCGTCGTATCAGACGTCTCACTGCGATTGTCTTCCCGTCCACGGGTTGCACCGCCGGATTCGGTTTTCTGTCGAGCAGTAGCAGCGGTCATGATTGGCGTCCATTTGAGCTGATATTTGGCGCGCGCACGTAACACGAGTGGCGCTAGACGAAGTGATCTTCGTCACCCTTTATCGGTATCGTTTGTGACGGTCTTGAGTCTTACGCGGACTTTTCCGAACAGTTAGTGTAGGGCCGCTAGGTGGAATGGATGCGGTGTGGAAGAATGCGTTGTCGGTGTTCTGTGGTCGTCCGTAGGGAAGCCGGCCGGCCCAACTGAACCAATCCTACGTAACTCCTTGTCCAGATTGGGCTTCGGATGGAAACTGCAGAAGAATCGGACACGAAACACGAAATCGAAACGGCTCTCCAGCGGAGAATCCTCGTACTGGATGGTGGCATGGGCACCATGGTCCAAGTGTTGGGATTGGACGAAGCCGCAGTGCGGGGTCAGCGATTCGCCGATCACCACAAGACACTGAAAAACCTGGTTGACATCCTCTGCCTAACGCAGCCTGACGCTGTTGTCGACATTCACCGCCAGTACCTGGAGGCCGGTGCGGATATCATCGAGACGAACACCTTCGGCTCCACTCCGATCGCGCTCGCCGATTTCGACTTGGCACATCTGACACGCGAAATCAACTTGGCCGCTGCCGACTGTGCTCGACGGGCAGTGGAACAAGCAGATGCGGCTGGCCCGCCCCGCCCACGATTTGTCGCCGGCTCGATTGGCCCGACCAGCAAGACGGCTTCCATTTCACCGAATGTCGAAGATCCCGGATTCCGCGCCGTAACGTTCGACGACTTGGTCTCGTCATACCACGAACAGGTTGCGGCGTTGGTCGAGGGTGGTGTCGATCTTCTGTTTCCGGAAACGACATTTGACACGTTGAATCTGAAAGCCTGCCTGTTTGCCATCGACAAGTTCTTTACCGAGAACAACGTGCGCCTGCCGGTCATGGTGTCGGTCACCATGACCGATGCTAGCGGCCGTACACTGTCGGGGCAGACGATCGAGGCATTTTGGAACTCCATTTCTCACTTCGATCTGTTGAGCGTCGGGATCAACTGTGCGCTGGGTCCCGAGGGAATGCGACCGTACGTCGAGGAGCTGTCCCAGATCGCGCCGGTTTACGTCAGCTGTCATCCTAACGCGGGGTTGCCTAACGAGTTCGGCGGTTACGACCAGACACCGGAGCAGATGACTGAATCGCTGGGCGAGTTCGTCGCCAACGGATGGCTGAATATCGTTGGTGGCTGTTGCGGCACGACACCCGAGCATATCCGCGCGTTCGCCGAGATGGTCCGTGACGCACCGCCACGGCGTCCAACTACTGTCGAAAAGCTAACGCGACTGAGTGGCCAAGAGGCGCTGACGATCCGGCCGGACAGCAACTTCTTGATGATCGGCGAAAGAACCAACGTAACGGGATCGCTAAAGTTTGCACGACTGATCCGAGAGGAGGCGTACGAGGAAGCGGTCGATGTAGCCCGACAGCAAGTCCAAGGCGGCGCCAGCGTGATCGACGTGAATATGGACGCCGACTTGCTAGACGGCGAAGCCGCCATGACGCGATTCTTGAACCTGATCGCGGCAGAACCGGACATCAGCAAAGTGCCGTTCATGGTCGACAGTTCGAAATGGTCTGTGCTGGAGGCTGGTCTGAAATGTCTGCAAGGGAAAGGGATCGTCAATTCCATCAGCCTGAAGGACGGCGAAGACGAATTTCTGCGGCGGGCGCGCCTGGTTCGTCGCTACGGAAGCACCGTGGTAGTGATGGCCTTCGACGAACAGGGCCAGGCCACGGAAATCGACGATAAAGTGCGGATCTGCAAACGAGCCTATCGTCTGCTTACCGAACGAGCCGGCTTCGCGCCGGACGACATCATCTTCGATCCCAACATCCTTGCCGTCGCGACGGGCATCGAGGAGCACGACGACTATGGCCGAAATTTCATCGAAGCCGCGGGGCTGATCAAACAAGAGTGCCCTGGCGCGAAAGTCTCGGGCGGCGTGAGCAACCTGTCGTTTTCGTTTCGTGGAAACAATGTCGTCCGCGAAGCGATGCACGCTGCGTTTTTATACCACGCCATTCGCGCGGGGCTGGACATGGCAATTGTCAACGCCGGGCAACTGGAGGTCTATGAAGAGATCCCCAAGGACCTGCTGGAACGCGTGGAAGACGTGCTGCTGAACCGCCGGCCCGATGCAACCGAACGTTTAGTGACGTTTGCCGAGAATCTGAAGCCACAAGGCAAGAGAGGGCGGCAGGAAGACCTGTCTTGGCGTGAGACGCCGGTCGCCGAGCGACTAGCTCACTCGTTGGTCAAGGGCATCGACAAGTTCATCGAGCAGGACGTGGAGGAGGCCCGGCAAGCCTGTCAGCAATGCCTTGAGATCATCGAAGGTCCTCTGATGGATGGCATGAGCAAGGTTGGCGATTTGTTCGGTGCCGGTAAGATGTTCCTGCCACAGGTGGTCAAATCGGCTCGCGTAATGAAGAAGGCCGTCGCTTATCTGCAGCCATTCATGGATCGGGAAAAACGCGACGCTGGGCTGGAAAGACACGAGCCTCGCGGCAGGATCGTCATAGCCACCGTCAAGGGCGACGTGCATGACATCGGCAAGAACATCGTGGGCGTCGTGCTAGGCTGCAACAACTACGAAATCATCGACTTGGGCGTGATGGTTTCGGCCGAGCGGATTCTAGAGACGGCGATCGAGAAGAAAGCCGATTTCATCGGGCTGTCCGGTCTGATCACACCTAGCCTGGACGAGATGGTCCACGTCGCTAGAGAGCTGGAGCGACGCGGATTCAAGCAACCGTTATTGATCGGCGGAGCCACGACCAGCGCCAAACACACGGCAGTGAAGATCGCGCCGCCCTATAGCCAACCAACAATTCACGTGCCAGATGCATCGCGCAGCGTAGGAGTCGTCGACCGTCTGAACAATCCGGAGCGGAGACCTGACATCGTCGACGAAAACAAGAAGTTGCAAGAGCAACTCGTAGCATCCTTCCAGAGGCGGCAGATCAAGCTTGTGTCTTATGAGGAGGCCTGCCGGCGGCGGTTTCGCACGGATTGGTCGGACGTTCAGATCGACAGGCCGGCATTCACAGGAAGCCGCGTCTTGGACGATGTTGCGTTGGCGGACCTCACGGGCAACATCGACTGGTCGCCATTTTTCTCGACCTGGGAATTGAAGGGCAAGTATCCCGCGATCCTACAGGACGAATCGCAGGGGCCGGCCGCACGCGAATTGTTCGACAATGCACAAGGGCTGCTGGAGGACATCATTCGGAACAAATGGCTAACGGCAAAAGGCGTGTACGGATTCTGGCCAGCCGCGTCCGATGGCGACGACGTCGTCCTGTTTGCCGACGAGGATCGACAAGCGGAATTGACTCGCTTCCACACATTACGTCAGCAATGGGAACGGAAGGGCCAGGACCACTTCCGCGCCTTGGCCGACTACGTGGCACCTTCGGATTCAGGTCGCGAGGACTACATAGGTGCATTCGTCGTTACGACGGGCATCGGAGTAGATGATCTGTGTGATCGGTTCCACGCCGAACACGACGACTACCGTTCGATCATGGTGAAAGCCCTGGCCGATCGACTGGCCGAAGCATTTGCGGAATACCTGCACCGGCAAGCGCGCATCGACTGGGGATACGGCACCGACGAGCGTTTTGACAACGACGATCTGATCAAAGAGAAATACCGCGGCATCCGCCCAGCCCCCGGCTACCCCTCGCAGCCCGACCATACGGAGAAACACATTCTGTTCGATCTACTCCGCGCCGAAGAAAACACCGGAGTCTCGCTGACAGATTCCTTTGCCATGCTGCCGACAGCTAGCGTCTGCGGCCTGTACTTTGCCCATCCCAAAGCACGCTATTTCTCGGTGGACCGCATCACGAAAGACCAAACCGAAGACTACGCGCGGCGAAAGGGCATGGCCGTCGAGGAGACCGAGAAGTGGCTATCGCCGAATCTGGGTTACGAAACTTAAGCGTGTCTCTTCCTGGAGTGGTTCGTCCTATTTGCGCAATCGCGGTCATTCGAGAGCACCGTGATACCACGCGGCCAGCCGGGTGGGCGGAATTCCGAGGTGGTAGCCTAAGATGATCTTCTGGTTGACCCAGGTCGTCCGCCATGGGCCCAACTGCTGCCATCGGCGGCCGGACGTGAGAACAGCAGCGGATGCGATCCGAATCTTGCCCCGGCGGTGAAGCCGCCTGACGAACTCGAAATCGTCCATGATGGGAAGCTCGGGAAAGCCACCTAATTCATGGAATACCTCTTTCCTTACGTAAAGACCCTGATCGCCGTAGGGCATCTGAAAGAAACGCGATCGAACACCAACGGCCCACTCGACGATCCGAAGAGATCGTCCGGGCGCATCGATCCGTAGACGAAAGGCACCACCCGCGACTCCGGGTTCATCGAGCGTCGCACGCGCGATCGAATCGAAATCCGGAGGGAGTCGAGTATCTGCGTGAAGAAACAAAAGGACTGAACCGCTGGCGGACTGCGCACCCATATTCAGCTGCTTGGCCCGGCCCGGTGTTGTGCGAAGGACATGGCAGTCTTCACGCTGCGCGATTCCCGACGTACCGTCGCTGCTCCCGCCATCGACGATGATCGTCTCGATGTTCTCCACGCCGCGCAGACTATTCAAGGTGCGCGGTAGGTAGTCCGCCTCGTTAAGAGTCGGAATGATGATAGAGATCGTTGAAACAGAGGAGGAATCGAGATGGCACTTCGCACGGTCCTGGCCCGCAATTCCTTTTGGCCGACCAGTTGTTCCAGGCACACTTGGCCCGAGCGAATCACGCGTTGTTGTGGTCACACAATTGCCCCTCGGCACCCTGATCCGGCCCCTGCTGTGCACCCGTAGCAGTGTTGGCCGGTGACGATCAATCGGTCGGCCAGCGATTTGGCGTCGAATTTGCGTATGTTCTGTGGCAATCCGTCGCCGACGGAAAGCCCGAGCATCTGGTTGAAGTCGCAATCGTACAGCCGGCCCTCCCAGTCCACCGAGAGCGTGGTTCGGCACATGACTCCCGCTCCGGCGGCCGGGTTGTACGCGCCGATCAACTTCTCCATGTACTCGTCGTACTTTCCGGTTTTCAGGAGGTAGTCCAGGAAGCGGTTGATGGGCATGTTGGTGATCGTGATCAATCGTGTGAAACAGGTGTCGTATCTTTCCGTTAACTCTCGCCTATAGTCTTCTTCCAGTGAGGCCTGGGGCGGAGGCAGGGTAGGACCGATGGGGTTGTAGACCAGTGTCAGCTCCAAACCTGAACCTGGGTGCCCGTAGCCGATCGCATTGAGCCGACGCAGTACTTCGATAGACCTTTCAAATGCGTGGCTGCCGCGTTGGGCGTCGACGTTTTCTTCCAGGTAGCACGGAAGCGATGCGACGATCTCAACATGGTGCTCTGCAAGAAACTCAGGGAGATCCGTATAGCCCGGTGTCCGGAGAATCGTCAGGTTGCAGCGGTCGATCACGTGGCGTCTCAGGCGGCTCGCCTCCTGGACGATCCAGCGGAAGTTGGGATTCATCTCGGGCGCGCCGCCGGTGAGGTCGAGCGTGGGGATGTCGGTCTGCGCCAGTGCCCGGATACACGCCTCGGCCGTTTCGCGAGTCATGATTTCGCGCCGATCCGGGCCGGCATCGACATGACAGTGCGCGCACGTCATGTTGCACAGTCTGCCAACATTGACTTGGAGCACTTCGATGCCCAACGCACGCAGCGGAGACAGCCCGCACTCGGCCAACGAGTCCTCGAAAGGCTTGTGAGCCGGGCCCGGCTGGAGTACCGTCAACTGGTTGGATGGATCGGCAAGTCGGCTGCCTTCTCTGAGCAACGTAAGCGTGGTCATGTGTTTGCGTTCCAGAACTCGCTACGAGTAAATTCCTCATCATTTTGCCCACAAATGATTCTGCCCGAAACAGAAGAGGCAAAACCATTTGTGGGCAAAATCATGATGCGGTTGTCGGTTGGCGTCAGCAGCAGTTCCCACCATCCATGCAAACGCCTACCGATTCCGTCGTGACATCGTATTCTTGCCCCTTCGTTTCCCGTGGATCCCGGTGTTTGGGGCGGCTGCAGTCGAACCTGGATGCCATCTCCAGTGGAACCGCATCGCGTGGCTCGATGAATTCAAACCGCCCGGCGTACGGTTCTTTCTGAAGAAGGCGAAATGTCTTGTCGCATACGGCCATCCGTTCGCCTCGATAGTAGACGTGATCGTCGTCGTCTTCAACCGTCTTGAACGGACCGCGGTAGATAACGGCCTGGTTGCGTTCCAGGCACGGCCCTTGTTTCCCTTTCCTGGCGACCACCGTCATCGAGCGAAACTCGATCCCCTCGACCGTTCGCCACGGTTCGGGCTGGCGGGCGGCGATTTGGCTTCCGTAGAAACCGGCATCTTCGAGTGCTTTCAGGAAGCGATCTTCGCGAAACGCGCCCGATACGCAACCCGACCACAGTTCCGGATCGTCCTGCAAGTGCTCGGGCACGTCTTCGTCCGAAACGATGTCGCTGACGGCCACTCGACCGCCCAGACGTAGAACTCGAAAGATCTCCCCGAACAGTTGCCGACGGTCCTCCGGGCGGACCAGGTTTAGTACGCAGTTTGATACCACGCAGTCGACGCTATCATCGGCGACCATCGGCTGTTCGTGACGCAAACGCTGCTCCAACTGCCTGAGCGCGAGCCAATCCTGTGGATCACCGAGTTTCAGACCGGCTGCCTCACTGGCAAGCAATTCCAGATCAAGGGCCAGATCCTGAATCAGGCCACAGCGAAAGTCGACGTTGCTGTGACCGAGTTGGTCGGCCACTTGATCGCGATATTGCCGCGCGAGCGTAAGCATCTCGCGGTTGCAGTCGACGCCAATCACTTGGCCCTTCGGACCGACAACCTGAGACAGGATATAGCAGGCTTTCCCGCCACCCGAGCCCAAATCCAATACCGTGTCGCCGCTTCGAACGCAGGGCGTCGGATCGCCGCAGCCATAGTCCCGCTCTAGAATCTCCTCCGGAATCACGTCAAGATACTCTCGCGAGTAGCTAACGGGGCAACACAGCGCGTCCTCCTTCGCTCGAGCCGCAGCAGAATAACGCTGTCGGACAAAAGCCTCACGTCCATTTCGGTTCGAGGCAGTGGTTACTTCGATCATTCTTGTTTGTCCTTTTCGCCACTCTGGATTTCCTGTTTGTTCAGATTCCAGTCGTAATCAAGGTAGCGAATCGAGAGACCTTTTTGTCGGGCGATTTCGGCTGCATCTTCGGGCATATACTCGGCCAATTCCGCCAAGCCTTCCTGGGGCGTGTCGCCAAAGTCCTCACCGAACCAATCGAGAATCGAGGAGACGTGAAGGACGCGCCGTTCGGAATCAACCTTCAGGTTGCGGCTCCGCGAGAAGAAGTCTTGCGCGTTGTCAGCAAGTTGCGATTCCAGCGCGGCCGGCGTGTAAGCCTCGTTGCGGAGCCGCGGACAGCCGACCGACCCGCAGACGATGGCGAAATGGATGCGAGGCTCGTCCAGCTTCCGCAGAATCTCGTGCTCGATGTCGTCCAGCGAGTACTTCTTTTCGCCTACCGGTAGAAGAAGATCCTTCCAGATGTTGTAGCCGAAGGCGACCGCCGTGTGCTTTCGGATGCTGGTCGTCGGGTAGACCTTCAAGAGTCCGTGCACGGTCAACGCATTGTAGGCATTGATCCAGAACGTCAGTTTCGCCGCTCTTGGTGCATCCACGCGTGTGTCCGCACGGCTTAGTGTGGCCAAGTAGCTCTTCAACGCGGCGGTATCACGTGGCGAACTCTTCCATGATTTGTAATCGACCATCCCATCGTCATCCACGTACTTCTTGAGCAGACGATCCCATGCGGAGTGGTCTACCTGGTCCATGGAAACGCGCCGTGGCGATGGAGCGTCCTGAGCTCTCAATTGGCTGTCAACGACGACAACGTCCGACGCATGGTGAATGAAGAAGAAGCCGCATCCCACGATGAACAAGAACACGGCCGCTATAAAGATGATTTTTCGCATGTTACACGTCCCTTCCGATGAGATTGTTAACCGAAAATGAATCGCCTCGTTCACCGAGTACTGGATCCAGAGCTTGCTGAGTGCCGGCTACTGGAGCCACTCGATGAAGCCGGGGTAGCGTTGGTAGCAACCGCGTATTTCTCTGGATTTGCCAGGAATTCGTCACGGGGACCGGCTGATGGAAACTGGTATCGAAGCCCCTTCCGGAGCACAGTAAACTCGGGCTTGCCCGTCACCGTTTGCCTCATGTTCACGCTGCAGACGATGCACTTGCCGCCATACGCAACATCCGCGTTGTCGTAAGCTCTCGGATCCGCAAGGAACATCTTCTTGCCTTCTGCGTTGGCGAATGTGAAAAGTCGTCCCCCATGCCACGCGGCGTGGCGAATGTTCCCAGGCACGCGCTTGCCCATCTTCGCGTAACTAACCGCGCAGTCCCCGCCCAGCACTGGGACGTACTTCGCGGGCTCGTTGTCGAACATCTGCTTGCCCTGTTGGTTGGCGAAGTAGTAAGTGTGACCATCGAAGACGGAGTTACTGGACGGCGTGCCCTTCACCCATTTGTTCATGGTCTTCAGGCTCACGGGGCAATGGCCTCCCAGGGCCACTGGTGTTTTGGCTTGTGTGCGTAGCCCCGATCCCGCCGGCGACGTTGCCCGACGGCTAGAACCGCTCGATGGATAGCCACGGCTACCGCTCTGTGCGTACGCCGGAATCGAAATCACAGCCAACAAGCTAGCTGTTGTGAAGACAGAGAGCATCGGTCGAATGTGTTGTCGCATAACGAAAGACTCCTCAGCAAAGGAAAATCGGTCAATTCACCGCTGTCGATTTGCGATGCCACTGACGAGATGACGTGCGAGCTGCACGATCCTTACAGAAACAAGGAGTCCGCATCACGCAAGTTTTCCTTTGTAAGAAACATCCAGTTACTTCGTCGTTCTATTTGCCTGCGAATGGGGCTCCATGAACCATCGCAACGACAACTGGACAGACATAGTCGAATAACTCCTTCAGCAGCGAATCCCAGGG
>CAZUAH010000040.1:44755-46065 GCA_964617665.1 uncultured Pirellulaceae bacterium | reverse complement strand
CAACACGCCCCCAAAATACCAGGCAAGTCAACAATGGTTCTGGTGTCCGCTCACCCCGCTACGGCAGAGTCAACACGTCATCCAACACAACCGACCAGTGAGAGTCTCGAGAACAAGGGCTTGCCCACAGCAATAGCCTCCCACATTCCCGAACATAGTCTCCGGTAGCTGGCTGCCCATACTTCGTTAATCGTATTCCGGCTCAGAATGTGGACATGAAGAATGTGGCCACTCTCGGACGCCGTGTCGGAGAGCGAGGCTGCACAGTCCAACACCACAAGAGAAACCGTCGCTCTACTCTTATACTCGCAAAACGCGCCAGAAACCCGCCACGAAAGGCGGTCCTCATGCAAAAAAACTGAGGTTTTGCGGCACAGCGTTGGACAACAGGGGGATCTTCTAGGCCAACACGAGAAATGGCCGGCAGTTGGGTAGAGTTTCACTCAAACCAGTACTGCAAACTGCCAAGCTGGTTTGACTAGATGACGTTCCAAGCCCGGGACTTGGGAGGGCGAAGCTCCTGCTGAGCCGTGTCTTCCCGTATTTTCGGCTCGGCGGGAGCCTCGCCCTCCCGTTCTGAAACCGCTTCCAGTGCGCGGTCGGAGACTCGCGCACAGCTATTGATGGGCCTTTCGGGCGTGTCGGGGAATGGTCGGCCTCGGAGGGCCAACCTACAGGAATTCGAGAGACGCGGCCTTTTAGTCCACCATCTGCAGCTCGTGCTGGAAATGCTCGATCGCTTCGAGGGGATTCAAATTGAAGATTGTGCGGCCTTCGGTGAACCAGCGGCGACCGTCGAAATGGAATACTGCGGTCGCTTCGCGTCGCTGGGCGGAACTGCGTGCGTCCTCGTCGTCTCCCTCTTCGGATGGAACTAAGTGGATGGTGATGGCCACCAGCGCACACAACTGTCGGTTAGTCCTGGCCGTGGCAAAGGCCGCCTCGTCATCGAAATCACAATCCGACCACTCGAGTTCCGATGCCCCGACACCGCGAGATGCCAACTTGACGAAATCCGCCTCCAGCCATTCACGTCGGAGATGGAACAAGTCGCGCGCGTTGACGAGGCGCTCCGCGTTGCGACGCCTGCGCCACCACAGCCAAGCGAAAAGGCCCAGAATACCGACCGCAGCAACCGCGACCGCTACGATCCACCACCCACCGTCCATTGGATCTCTTCCTGTAGCAAGTGTGTCTAATGCTCTGTCTCGGCTTGGTTTTCGCGTGCTGGCATGTAGTGGGGGGGGGGGGGGCGGGCCGCCCAGCCCCCCCCCCCCGCCCGGGGGCGGCGCCCCCCCCCCCCCCCCACC
>CAZUAH010000040.1:0-44745 GCA_964617665.1 uncultured Pirellulaceae bacterium | reverse complement strand
CAAGCCAGCACGAGACGATGGCGGCTGGAAGCCACCACTACAGCCCCAATCATCAGCTTTGACAAAGCGCTAGTTCATTCTATGCCTGTTGGCCTATCCAAGCAAACAATCTGCCCACGGCGTCGGTCGTGCGACCGTGCATATAGATGTCGCCATCCAGGTGCTCGACCGTCGGTTCGTGCAATGTGATGGCTTGCGGCATTAGTTCGGTGCCCCCCCCAGCCAGCGGGGTCGAGGCATCGGCTCCGCCGACCAACTTATTCGCGATGAACACGTGAAATTCATCCACCTCTTTCGCGTCAAACAGACTGCCCGCCAGTTGCCCACCGCCCTCGATCAAAACGTTGGTCATGCGGCGACGACCCAACTCGTCCATCAGTCGGAGTAACCGGTCGGACGCGTTTTGCGAATCATCCATCCACACTTCACAGCCCGCGTCTGTCAGTCGTCGCCGATCCGCTTCCGGCGATTCCGGGCCACAAGCCACCAGTACGGGTGCTTGGTCGATAGTGCGCATCAGTTGACTGTCGGGCGACAGCGAGGCCCTTGAATCCACCACGATACGTGTCGCCGTCCTTGGTCCGGGGGGCCGGGACGTGAGCAACGGATCGTCGGCCGAGGCCGTTCCCCGTCCCACGATGATCGCGTCCATTCGTCCGCGAATCTCGTGAACTACACGTCGGGAGGCTTTCCCCGAGATCCACATGCTGCTGCCAGTACGAGTGGCCGATTTGCCGTCCAGCGTCATGGCCCACTTGGCAATGATCCAGGGGCGTCCCGTGTGAACCAACTTCAGGTAGGGCGCATTCAGCCAGCCAGACTCTTGTTCCTTCAGCCCCACCGCGACGGCCAAGCCGGCCTCTTCTAGCCGCTGGATGCCGCCTCCAGCCACTTTGGGAAAGGGGTCGCGAGCGGCGACGACGACTCGCCCGACTCCAGATGCGAGGACCGCATCGGTACACGGAGGCGTTTTGCCTTGGTGACAGCAGGGCTCCAATGTCACATACATGGTCGCCCGGGCTGGGATGGTGCCTGCCGCCCGAATCGCCTCGATTTCCGCGTGCGGCCCGCCGAATCGTTGATGCCAGCCTTCGCCCACAACACGCTCGCCGTCGGCAATGACGCAGCCGACCATTGGATTCGGCTCGACACGGCCTTGGCCACGCGCGGCCAACTGAAGGGCCCGAACCATGTGTCGCTGATCTAATTCTGACGAAGACATGGTCGCTCGTTCCCACAAAACTGAGCCGAACGCACTAGCGTCGGGCTCAGTGGTACGAAACGTTCAATACTCAAGGCCCGTGGCTAGCGCCATCGGCTCACAACGTGACCTCTGACATTTGCGGGGCAGTGCCTGGTGGATCGTCTATCGATCAATGCCGGATTGGGTGGCCGGGGCTGGACTGAGCGTCAGCGAGGCAAGCCCCGGGGTTTCGGGCTTGCGCCCTCCAACCCCCCCCACCCTGGTCTCAATCTACCTAACAAACATCGATAGCCGCACCACTAGTCCGGCAGCACTAGCCCCGGCTTGGATTCGTCATCGTCCTTCGGCTGCGGGGCGTCTGACAGAAGAATTCCACCACCGGTTGGAGCGGCGGCATCTTCACCGGTGAGGATGCTGGATTCCTGAGGTTGCTCCTCCATCGCGGGTTGAGTCGGTTGTCCGTCCGGCGTCATCGCACCGATGCGTACCAGGACCTTGCGCATCGCCTCCTCGACGCCGGGTTCGTTGATGTGGTCCCTCTGGAGCGTGTTCATCAATCGAATGAACTCTTCCTCCTCGCCGCGCATCAATCGCAGGTCCAATTCGCGGAACAGCCACCTCGCGGGGGACTTGCCAGCGGCCACAGCCGCTTCGCGTGCCTTGTGGTTGAACTCCAATGCTTCTTCGGCATCGGACGCCACGAGACTCAATGCCTCGTATACGCCTGTTTGCTCGACTTTGTCCTTCATGCTCGGCCGATCGATCACCGCCAATCCCAAGCGGCGCAGCGCACGTGGCACACCGTGCATGTACGCGCGGCTGTAGGCCTTCGTCAGATCTTCGTCAGCCAGTTTGTCGGGCGACAGCAAATGCAGTCGCACCAGGGGCATTTGACTAACGTCCACACCGTTCGGATCGATGTCGTCGCGTGTGGGCAATCCTAGTTTCTTCCGCACTTCGTTGTACTCGAATTCGGCACGACTCTGCTCACCCGCCAATTCCAGCAAGAGGACCTCGGCCAGCAACCGGACTCGATATGCCGGATCATCGGCGACCTCCGACGGGCGTTTCCCATCCAACTGGGCAAGCGGCGTCTCGGGCCAAACGTTCACGTTTACGTCGCGACGTTTCTCTTCCATCAACGCGGTTCGCAGTTCCGCCGGAATGTCATCAGGCAAACGCCACTGCCACGACAAGGCGGCGGCCGACGCCGGGACTTTGGCAACCGTCTCCTCGTCTTCGACGGCTTCCGCGTATTCACCCATTAGTTCATTGAAAGCTGCTGTCTTCGAATCGAAATCGTCGGTCTTGACTGCAACGAATTCCACACGAGGTTCCCGATCGGTTTCTCGGCCGTACAGGTACATCTCGCCCACGACGTTGGGTACGTCATCGAATTTGAGATCTGCGGAGCTTTCCGGCGTTGGGCGGTCGAGCAGCCAGAAGGCGCCTTTCGGCGGCGGCGTGTTTTCGTCGGCCAACTTCATCAGGTCAAGTTCCATGCGAGCGACAGTCTTCTCCGACAACAGCCGCTCCGATACGCGTTCGGCATCCGAAACCGAGTACGTTTGCACCACTCGGTCGACCGTGTCTTCTTCCGCGTTCGACAGCAACTGAGCCATAGCTTGCGCCTCGACGGCATCGTCGAGAGCCAGTCCGTCCGCAGCAGCACACTTCTGCCAAGCTTCCGCAGACGCGTCCTTCTTGCTCAACCATCCGTTAAGAATGGCAAGGTTTCTATAAAGGCTCGGTTCTTTCGGATCCGCTGCAGACAGGGCAGAGTATCGTACGCATCCTTCGTTCCACGCTCCGGATTCGGCCCGTGCCAACACGGCATGACCTGCGTTCAGCCAGGGAGCGCCCTCCGGAGGCGGTTGTAGACGCGTATCCTGCTTCAGCAGCAATGGCACATTGGCCGAAGCCAGCAACTCCAGCAGCATGCGCATCGGACGATCGTCGTCCTCGGGTGCCACCGATGCCTGCAACATCAAGTGACCTCGGGCGGCGACAACATCGCCCTCCTCCAGTAAACGATAGGAAACGATGCCAATGGCCTCGTAAGTGATCTCGTGCATGCCCTGGCCCGTGCGTTCCAGCGCCCGCTGCAACTGTTCGATCGCCGCTTCCTTCTCTCCATTGGTTGCGGCAGCGATCGCCGACAACGAAAACGCCACGGGATTCTCCGGGTACTCAGCAAGAAATGCCTCGGCGGTTTTCGCCAATTCCTCGTAGTTCTCCAATTGCAGTAGAGTGGCGCCCTTCAGTGCCAGCACGCACGCTTTGTTTCCCTTTGTCTCCAGCAGTTGGTTTACCAAGCCCAGTGCGGCGGCACGTTGACCGCGTCTGAGAGAATCCATCACCTTACTCAAGTCGCCGATGGCGTCTTTCCCGCAGCAAAACTTGATCTTCTTGTCCTCGCCACCCGGACAGGGCTGATAAACGTCAAACGCCATGACTTGTACTCTCAATGATTGTCCAAGAAACTGATGGGCACGAGCGTCGTGCGAACCACACAGAATAGCAGACTCCATTTGAATTGACGAGCGGCGGACGCCACATGACCCGCCCAGTTCCCAAGACAAAACCTTCGCGAAAGGCCCAAGGAGCGTATTTCACGCCTGAGCCGGTCGTTCGGTACATTGTCCAGCACACGCTCGCTCCGCTGTTGCGCAACGCCAATCCGGATCACCCGCCCCGTATTTTGGAGCCAGCCTGTGGGGAAGGGGTATTTCTTGTCGAGGCGTATCGCTTCCTGGCCGCTTGGCTCGTGGAGTGCTATCAGGAGACGCCAGATCGGTATGCGGTCGGTCCCAAGCGACGACTAGAGAAAAGCCAAGCGGGCGAATGGCGTTTGGCTCTTGAGGAGCGCAAACGCATCTTGTTCGCAAGCCTTTTCGGGCTGGATCAGGATGCGAACAGTGTAGAGGTCGCCAAATCGGCTCTGGCCAAAGCGGTGGCCGGCACCGATGCGAAAGCGGATTCGCTGGTGACGCAACTGGAGGTCAATATCCGCTGTGGCGACGCGTTGATCGGACCGGGTTTTCCAGCGGAAAAGGAACCACATCGGGCGACAAGTCCGTTTTCGTGGGAAGATGCGTTCGGGAATGCGTTGAACTCGCCGGAAAACGGCTTCGACGCCATCATCGGGAATCCTCCCTACGTCAATATTCGTGTATTGACGAAATCACGGGGTAAAGCGGTCAAGGACTACCTGAAATCTCACTACCGGTGCGCCCACGGCTCCTACGATCTGTATGTCCTATTCCTCGAAAAGGCATTCCAGCTCCTCCGAATGGGCGGCACGTGTGGTCTTATTATCCCCAACAAGATCGCCACGATGGAGTACGCCCGACCGTGCAGGTCGCTGCTACTTGATGGAACCACACTCACACATATTACGGACGTTTCCCAGTGCGGCGCGTTTCCGGATGCGGGCGTCTATCCCTACATCATCATCTGGAAAAAGCAGCAACCGAACAAACGTCACCGCATCGCCGTCTTTCACGCTGGATCGACGGAGGACCTTGCCAACGATCGGACGACGCTTCATGTGCGCCAGGCCGAACTGTCGGCCGAAATTGGATTGACTATTCACGGTTCACTGAACGTCGAAGCACGCACAACGACTCGGCCGCTGGGCGAGATAGCAGAAGTACATAGCGGCACGACCGGCTTTGCCGCTTCGAAAGTCGCGGCCCATTTGCGGGAGCGCTCTAGCGATCGAGACGAAGATCACTTTGACTTCATTGTCAGCGGCAACATCGACCGTTATGTCGTACGATCGGGCGATGTGCGTTTCATGAAACGGGATTTCCACAACCCGGTATTGTCGACCGAATCGGCCTGTCTCACAGACCGCAAACGAGGGTTGTTTCGAGATCCCAAAATCGTCGTTGCCGGCATGACACGCCGGCTGGAAGCGGCCTACGATTCGGGAGGATTCGCGCTCGGCGTACAGGTCTACGCGGTGGCCCGGCCGGACGAGGATCATCACTATCTGCTGGCGTTGTTGAACTCCAGACTGCTCTCGCACCTTTTCCGCATCCGCTTTCAGGCCAAGCAGCTCGCAGGCCGCTACTTGGCGATCAACAAAGGGCCGCTGGAGAGATTGCCGATCCGAATCGTTGAATCATCCGAGAATCGGGACCGCAGTCGCCAGAAACGGCTCATCGAACTGGCCAAGGCCATGCAGGAGACGTCAATCGAGCAACCGCGGCGGAAGTCAAAGCGAGCTGGTCAAGAAAACGATGTGGCGCAACTGCATTCAATGGATGGCGAAATCGATCAGATCGTCTACGAGTTGTATCGCCTGACCGATCGTGAAATCGAGACCGTCGAATCCTCATTCACGCAACGTGACGGCAAACGCTAGTGGTCGAACGCAGCTTAGTTTTCGGGTGGACCGTAGCGGAAGCCGCCAAGGCTTTCGGCCAGCAACGAGACACGCCGAAACTCTTGGCGAGTTCCGCTACCCGAAAACCAAGGTGCGGCAGAGTACTAGCGCTTGTCGCACGGACGTGTAGCGTCTCCGGCGCCGTGAATCATAGGTCCAAACGGCGAAATACCCGCTACTGTTATCTCGCATGCGTTCTAGTCCGATGCCTCGGACACCGACGCAATTGTCGGACGCTCGATCGCGATGTAGTCGGAATATGCCATGCAGATTGAGATCGTGTGATCGCCTGCGTTGAAATTGATTTGCTTCTGCGTCTCCAAACCGTCGTCACACCACGTCGGCAACTCGAACAGGCTGCCGAATGGCGGAATCGACCCCGGTATGAGCCCGGTCAGTTGCAGTACTTCGTCACGATTGGCGAATCGCAGCTTGCGTGCCCCCAGTCGCTTGCGGATCGCCTTGTTGTCGAGCCGTCGGTCGGCCGGCAGGACGAACATCACGAAGCGATCGTCCACTTTGCAGATCAGCGCCTTGGCGCCACTCGCCAGCGGCGTTCCTCGCACACGAGCGGCCTCTTCGCTGGTGTAAACCGGTTCGTGGCGCAGTACGTCGAACGGAACGTCATGCTCACGTAGACGTTTCTCCAGTCGTTCAGACGCCGATTCGGACATGATTATCCTCAATTCAGGGCAGAAGATACGGTCAGAGCCACCCGAGTATAGCGTTTATTCGGCTTTCCATTTGCGGCAACCCACCAATTTTAGGCACGCCCATCCTTGCAAAATGGCAGCGGCGGTATATCTTGAAGGGTTAGCCTTTTCCTGTTCGAGATGGAGAGCCGCGCGCCGACCCAACGGATGAGCGAGATCCTTTTTCACTATCACAGGGTGAATCCCACCACGTGGGTTTACCTTGCGTCTTTGTTGATGATCGGCCTGTATTTCAAATTCGGCCGCTTCTGGAGTGTGCGCAATCTGGATCTGGTACTGCTGATCCTGTTGGCTCCAGGCTTGCTTTTGGTTCAGTACGGTGGCGAGGCCAGCGTAAAGGCCAAGCGACTTGCGGCTGTCGAAGAGTTGCAGGCGGCCGACATGGACGAGTCGCCGGAAGTTGGCGCACCCGACGACCTGTCAGACGAAGGAGGGATCGGAGCGGGCCTATCCACGGATGAACTGACAAACGATCCGCGGCTTACGAATCTCGAAGATTTGAACTCCGAGCCCACCGGAGAAACGGAATCCGCGGAGCCCGCCCCCAAACAAGTTGCCGAGGCCGAGGAACAGCCGGAAAATGCGCTGAGTCCCGCGCAGCAATTGCTGCAAGAAAGCCGTGATATCGAACGGTTGGGTTTCATCTGGCTTTTCTCCATCGGCGGATTGCTGCTCATTCGGCTGTTGCTGGACCCAACGATGGTTCGACGTCCCATGCTGGAGCCCAATCTGACGTCAGGCGGTTTGACCTTCAGCCTATGTGCGTTGTTTGTGTTTCTAATGGCCAACGTGATTACTAGCGACACGGCAAAGCCCGAATCGGTCGAACTCACGTCGGTCGAGCAGGTCGTGCCAGACAATACGGAGTTGCAGGACAGTACCCCGGTTCTGCACCCCGGCCCCGGGTTCCCGTTGTTGAAATACATTCCCAGTATCCCGACGACGCCATTGGTTCCGGACGGTGTGCCGCTACCCCAGACACAACCGACTTACGTCCTGGCAGCCAAGACGATCGCTATTTTGTGTCACTTGGCGGTCGTCCTGGGCATCGTCGCCATCGGATATTGGCACTTTGGCAATACGAAGACGGGCGTGGGAGTTGCGACTCTGTACTTGTTGATGCCCTACACGGCGCAGATGACGGGGCATATCGACCATGTGATTCCGGCGGCGTTGTTGGTGTGGGCCGTCCTTTGCTACCGGCGTCCACTAACGGCGGGAATGTTCATCGGCCTCGCCACCAGCCTGATGTACTATCCGTTATTCCTTCTGCCCTTGTGGATCAGCTTCTACTGGCGACGCGGGCTAATGCGATTCGGTACGGGCGTAGTGGTGACATTGCTGCTGATGGCGATATCACTGGTGTTCATGCCCGATGCGTCGTACTGGGAAAACCTCAAGAACATGTTCGGGTTATGGCCACCGCTACAGGAAGGTTTGGAAGGATTCTGGAAGTTCTACGACGCGCCTTACCGTGTCCCCATCCTGGCATTGTTTGTGGCAATGAGCGGCACTTTGGCGTTGTGGCCCGCACAGAAGAATCTGGGGACGCTACTCAGTTGTTCGGCGGCTGTGATGGTCGGCACACAGTTCTGGCACGGCTACGGGGGCGGACTTTACGTGGCGTGGTACCTTCCGCTGATGCTCCTAACGATCTTCCGCCCGAACTTGGAGGATCGAGTGGCGCTTGCAGTCCTGGGAGAAGGCTGGGTGTCTCGGCGCCCGGCTCGCGCAGCCAGCGAGTTCAAAGCGGCCTAGCAACGCCGAGTAAGAATCGTGGCCTAAGAACCACGACCGCCCACGATCGTGCGGGCCACGCTAGAAACGTGCCCCACACGTTGAGAGCCGCTACTGCGAGCTGTCGTAGCCCGTCTGCTGGAACTCTTCTTCCTCTTGGATGATGATACGTGGCGTGACCATCATCATCAGGCTCTGTGTATCGCGCCCGATACCGACGTTCTTGAACAGACGATTGACGTACGGCAGTTTGCTTAGCATTGGTATACCGCGCTCGTTGCGGCCTTCACTTAGACGCTTGATGCCGCCCATCAAGACCGTACCACCGTCTGGAACACTGACAGTCGTCGAGACCGTTGTGAAGTTGAACGTCGGCAGCTGGACCGTGGTTCCCTCGGTGAAATTCTGGGAATTTTGCGTCACATTTTGCGCCTGGTTGGTCGGGTCCGCTGCCACGGTTCCTGAGTCTGACGAGGTCCGCCCGTGGAACGTGAAAGTATCCACGTCTCCGATCGAACTGAAGAACGGAACCAACGTCAGCCGCACGAAACGGCGATCCGGCGAGACCACCGCTTGCACACTTAACGACGTGCCTTCGCTAAGCACCACGACCACGGGTTGGTGAGCGGCCGCGAAGTCGCCCACAACCGGGATCACGCTGGTCACGAATGGCCGCTGGGACGTATCGGAAACGAATCCCGTCTGGCCGTTAAACAACGTTACCTTTGGCGCCTGCAAGACGTTGGTACGGTCGTCGCCCTGTGCTGCTTGCAGTAAGAAGAAGACTTCTATGTCGCTCAGGATGGCAAAACCGAAGTTGGCCGCCGTCGCCGCGTCAAAACCGCCGAATTGCGGAACCGTTGATGAGAAGCTGCCTTGATTGACGGAGTAGTCAAAGTCGAGCGTCGGTTCGCCGGTCGAGTCTATACCGAAGGACATGCTGGGGCCTGTGTCGTCGGGAAGAATCGGGGCTTGGCCGGCAATCTGATTCGAGTTGTCATCGATTTCGAAGTCAAAATCGATGCCAATGCGCTCGAAGTAGCGATCGTTCAGCGTGATGTATCGCACCTCGATGGTCACCTGCAAATCCTGCAATCGACGCAACTGGTCAAGCAGATCGGCGATTTGCTCGTGCACGTCCTGGGTCTGGCTGACGACCAGACTCAGGTTCGTGGGGAAGCCTTCGATCGAACCTGGGCCGCCCACGGTGTCCCACGTTTGTGGAGCGATCGTGCTGGTAATAAGGTCGATCAATGTGTCAAAGTCTGCCTGCGAGGCACCGCCCAGACCACCCGGGGCAAATCCCATCTGGTTCTTGGCGCGCGGAGCGACGCTTGGCAGCATGCCAGACGAGTCCATTGTCGCCAAGATAGAGGCATTTGCCGGTGCGCCGGTTTCGTGCGAAGCAAGCGTCAATCCTCGCGGATGCTGCATCGAGTCATACTGTCGCACCTGTCCCGTCGCATTGATCGCTTCCTTGATGGCCCCAGGCAAACCGACATTATACCCCGGGAGGAAGTTCGGAATCGGAATGACCAAGTCGGCCACATTGTAGACATGCGAATAGGTGTCGGTGTCGCGAGTTTGCTCGCTGGTTATGCGGAGCACCTCGTTCTGGATGACGTAGCTCAATCGCAGCGGTTCGAGAATCAGGTTCAATGCACTGCGAAGGGAGATTGGCTCCGTTAGATTGATCAAAACGGGCTCGTCCGTAGTGACACCTTCGGCAGTCAAACCCTGTGGATCCAAGTAGACGTTAACGCCAGCCATGCGTCCTAATGCATCCATGACCTGGGACAAAGGCTCGTATTCGAAACGCACTTCGACCTTGGTCCTGAGCGCGTCATAGATATCCTGCTCGGTCGGCGACATACGCGTGCGCTGTTCCCTGAACCGGCCGAGACGCCGATCCGCCAAGTCGACCCAATCCGGTGTATCGGGGAATACTAGCGGGTCCCGATCGTCGAAGGGAATTTTCGACTCGTCGACGGCCTCCATCTGGTAGTAGAAGCCACTCTCGGCCCTTGCCTTGATGTCCTCCTGATTGTCCACCCGCCGGCCGATTTCACCACGGTGCAGCATCAAACGCACTACTTCGGACTCAGGTTCCAACTCGTGTGCCTGCCTGGAAATCAAGTTGGCTTCGGCATACCGCTCTTCGTCCATCAACACGTTGAATTCCTCGACCAATTCCGCGAGCTTGTTCTGTCGCTCTAACTGATCCAGACGATCGTGTTCGATGCTTCGGAGCACGGCGTCGTTGCGTTCTGTGAGTTCGATATCCGGAAGATGTTGTTGGATATACGTCTCGGCATCGCGAATGCCCCGTTCCACAAGCGTCAACATGTAGCGACGCGTGGGCGGGTCCAGCATCTCCTGCTCCACTCGATCGCGCAGCCTTTGTAGCCGCTCCAGTGAACCGCGGGGATCGACTTCGCGCATTTTCTCGGCTGCCGTTTGTTCTCGGCTGATATCTGCAAACAACTTGTCACGCAAAATCTTCTGTTCGGAATCGATTTCCTCCAGTGCGCTCCCTCGCGGCAAGGTCGACGGAGGCGGTGCTACGCGAAGTAGCGTCAGCTTGTCGCGCAAAGCCTGCCTGGTTACCGCGTCAAGTTCCGCCTCGTACTTCCAGGCCTCGGCAAACAGCTCCAATGCCGCCTCGCGATCCTGGTTCTGCAGCGCCTTGATACCCTTGTGATAAAGCTCGACACCGGAAGATGGCCTGGGCGCCGTCATTACCGAGCCAGGATTCGGAGCGGAATAACTCGGTCCGCCCGGCCCGTTCAGTGGCCCTGTTGCCTGGGCGGCAACGTTGCGCGAGTTGTCGCGTGCGGGATCGTAGTATCCCTGACGGACCGGGAACTGCTGTCCGGATGGATCACCCGTGTAATAGGCTTGAACCACGCCGCTCCGTTCATTCGAGGCGAGCCGGCCCTGACGACTCAATACGCTGTTGATTTCCAACAACAGATGCTCCGGCCTCGGGTCACCTGCGGCGAACGCGCGGTCCGGGACTCGCAGACCCTGGGCCTGCTCGACCAGAGCCTTCGCGGTCCTGGCGTTGCCCTGATCCAGTGCAGCACGCGCGGTGGCCAGCAAACGTAGCACTTCGTTCCTTCTTGGATTTGCCTCAGTTCGAGCAGGCGGAAATCGTCGCGGTTCAATATTGGACGACAGAGGACCGCCGGTCGGCGTCACGTTATAGGGATTCGTAACCAGGGAATCTTGAAATCCGCTTTTCCGAGGATCCATCGCGCGACCTGGCGATGGAAATTGGGATCGGCGGCCTGAAGCACCATCGAAATCATGAGGCGAGGGTTGACTTAGCGCGGGCGACGTCGGACCACGACCGGCCAAGAGTGCATCGGACACGCCAGCTCGCCGCAGATCGTTGGCCAAGGCTTCCGGCGAGTATTCACCGGGTGCAAATCTGGTCCCTGTGGCTATCGCCTTCTGACGCCACGCGATCGCTGCAGTTACGTCGCCTTGCGCGACGGCCAGACGCCCCTTCTCCAAATAGGACCTCGCTAGGCTGCTTGCGTCGTTGGTCAGCATGTCCAACGTTCCCCGCGCGTCGCGTGGCTGGCTGGCAAATCGGTCTGCCATTGGTGGCTGCCCACCCGCGGATGGACCGATCGATGCTGGCGAGAAGCGATCGCTCGGGCGCCCCGACGTCCCGGCCGTCGAACCACGCATAGCCTGCATCGCCCGGCGCGCCTTTTCAGGGGTGTCTCTAAACCGCTCGTACAACGGATCGTATTGCACGTTTAGCTGTTCAGCCTGTTGGATGTAGCGCTCTGCAAGCGGTAAATCGCCGCGATTCATGGCCTGGCGCGATTCACGTAATAGATGCTGCGCTTCGTTCTGCCTGGTTCGCTGATCCTGGTAGCCAGTCTGCGAAATGGCCAGAACACTGGCGGACAATTCTGCCGTCACGGCACTTGGCGCCGTCCTTCCATAGTTTGCTGGAACGATCAGCCAGAAGGCCAGGCAGCCAATGATAAGATGCGCGGTCGATTTCAACGTGCTTCTCCTTTTCCGCGATGCCTCGTGACCTTTCACGTATCCGCACTCGCGCTTCGGTCGCGACGAATGACGATCAGGTCATTTGCGCGTGCTTCGCAACGATGTGAGAACTCACGACAAGACAAAATGTGATTTGACGGAGGCAGCCGGTTCGCGAGCAGTGACCCTACGCGAACGATAGCTGCCCGTTGTTGGGCCGAATGGTATTTGACGAGAGGGCGTTAAATACTGAGGGCTGACAGCGTGGTCAATAGCACTTCTTTCAAATCGCTTTGAAAAACGGAAAAACCGCCGATTGCTGCATGCGGTACCTGGGTGACAGCAGTACCAGTGCAACGGCCACAGTCGATTTCTCGCACAATCCGGGTGTGCCGCACCAATTGAATTCACTGGACGGGCTATCGCTGCTACGATTGCTTTCCTTTTGGGAAGCGCCCTATGTTCGCAAGCGTTTCGGCCCACTCACGTACGCGTTGCCTCTGAAGAAGAACCGCAACTGCAAATCGTGCGCGGAAGTGACGCCGATTCGCTCCGAACGGCCTACATCGGTCTGCAACCCGTCGAAATCACTGTCCTTCTCGATCCAGGATCCGTCGCCAACAGTCAAGTCCCAGCCGTCCATCGCGCGGTCAATGTCGAATGCCTCACACAGTTTCGCTGGTCCGTTCGCAATCTCCTCCAAACGGTCCCGAGCACGTCTCCGCTTCATCAGAGGAATCCCGTCCAATGGCTCGACAGCCCGCACCAGAACGGCGCTAGCAACGCCCTCCGGTTCGGTGACCACGTTGAAGCAATAGCGAGCATGGATGGGATAGACGTACGCGTGTCCGGGCGGCCCGAACATCGACGCGTTCTTGCGCGTCCGGCCGCGTGACGCGTGGCAGGCGGAATCGTCCTTCGCCAGGTACGCTTCGGCCTCAACGATTCGACCCGTGACCAGTCCCGCGTCGGTCTGATGGACGAGTACACTGCCCAGCAGCTCCTTGGCGACTGTGACGGGGTCGCGATCGTAAAACTCGCCAGGCAGAGGATTTGCGGTCATGCGGTTTGTCAACGCCTTCGGTGATCCGGTATAAATGAGCCTGCTATTCGCGTCCCGATCAACATCGCAGGAGACCTTCGCCATGACAAGTAGACTGTTGCCGTCGCCTCTCCGGAGCGTCGTACTGTTTTGTCTTGTAGCCTTCGTGTTCTACGGAACGGTCGAGGCGGCCGGGCCGCGCGTTCTACCGGAGGGCCAAGTGCCCAACGATCGGCGATTGGAACCTTCGAAGGATCTAAACGGCTACTTTCCATTTATCGTGCCCAAAACGAAAGACGCTTGGGAAAAGCGGCGAGAAGAACTACGTCGCCGTGTACTGGTGGCCACGGGGCTCTGGCCTATGCCGGAAAAGACGCCCCTGAATCCGTGTATCTACGGCCGCGTCGATCGCGATGGGTTTACTGTCGAGAAGGTCTACTTCGAAAGTAGCCCCAATCACTTCGTCACGGGCTTGCTCTTCCGTCCGAAGGGCAAATCGGGCCGGATGCCCGCCGTGCTTTGCCCTCATGGTCACGGTGGACGCTTGCAGGATTACGGCGAGAAGAAGATACGGTCGCTTCTCGTACAAGGTGCTGAACGGTTCGAGGCGTCGGGACGGTACCCGAAGCTAGCACGATGCGCTCAACTCGCACGCATGGGTTGCGTGACATTCATTTTTGACATGCTCGGCTATGCGGACAGCGTCCAGCTTTCTCGCCAATTGGCCCACGGTTTCTCGAAGCAGCGCCCGGAATTCGACACAAAGGAAAGCTGGGGCTTCTTCAGCACGCAAGCTGAACTGCGTCTGCAGAGCATCATGGGTCTGCAGACATGGAATTCGATCCGGGGGCTGGATTTCCTGTGCAGCCTGCCGGACGTTGATCCGCAACGAATCGGAGTCACAGGTGGCAGTGGCGGGGGCACGCAGACGATTCTACTGGGCGCGATCGACGAGCGTCCCATCGTCGCTTTCCCACAGGGAATGGTCTCAACGGCCATGCAAGGCGGTTGCACATGCGAGAACTGCTGCCTGCTGCGAGTCGGCACGGGCAACGTGGAACTGACGGCCCTTTTCGCCCCGAAACCTCAAGGGATGACGGCCGCCAACGACTGGACCAAGGAAATGATGACCAAGGGTTACCCCGAGTTGCAGCAACTCTACCAGTTGATCGGTGCAAAGAACAATGTGATGTGCAAGTCGATGTTGCACTTCCCCCACAACTACAACTACGTGACACGCGCGATGATGTACAGTTGGTTCAACAAGCACATGAAGCTGGGGTTGCCAGAACCGATTGTCGAAGAGGACTATCGACCGCTGACGCCGGAAGAATACACGGTTTGGGGTGACGCGCACCCTCGGCCCGAAGGCGGCGACGAATACGAGCGCTCGCTGATCAAGTGGATGGCCGAGCAATCCGACCAGCAAATCGCCGCATTGGCGCCGAAGGACGCAGACTCGCTGGCCAAGTACCGCGAAGTGGTCGGCAACGCTTTCGATACGATCATTGGCAGATCTCTGTGGGGCGTTGGCGAGCTTGCCCAGCAGAAAGATGCGCTGAAAGACCGCGGCGAATACGTCGAGTACAAGTGCCTGCTTGAAGCCAAGGACCATGGCGAGTCGCTACCGATCGTGATGCTGCAGCCCAAAAAGCCGCAACAGAAGGGCTCTGTTGTGATCTGGGTCGACAGCGACGGCAAAGGCGGTCTGTTCGGCGATGACGGCTCGCCGCGGCCTGAAATTCGCAAGCTGATTGCCGCCGGCAACGCCGTGGTGGGGGCGGACCTGCTGTACCAGGGCGAATTCCTGGCCGATGGTAAACCGTTGGCTGAAACGCCGGTCGTGAAGAACCCGCGGCAGTACGCCGGGTATACATTCGGGTACAACCACACTGTGTTCGCGAGCCGGGTACACGACATTCTGACCGTTTTGGCGTTCGTCTATGAGCAGCAGCCCCGCCCGAAACAGGTTGCGTTGGTCGGGCTGAACGGAGCCGGACCATTGGCGGCTGCGGCGGCCGCACAGGCTGGCTCGGCCGTCGAACGTGTCGCGATAGACACGGGCGGATTCCGATTTGTCGATCTGACCAGTTACCGCGACCCGGATTTCATACCAGGCCCCGTAAAATACGGGGATCTTCCGGCTCTGCTGGCCCTTGGATCGCCCCACAAACTTTGGCTGTCAGGAGAAAAGAAGGTTCCCGACATCGTGGCCGCTGCCTATCATGTCGATGGCAAAGACGATTCCCTCACGCTGTTCAGCGGCAAATCGCAAGGCGCGTCTCAAGCCGTAGTGGATTGGCTGCTGGCAGAGTGACATCTCAACACGTTCGAGAGGTCACCGGATGAACCGATCACGTCCGCTTGGCGGCGTTATCCATACATATCAGAAATACGACCCAAGGAAGTTCCCCAGTCCAACGCAACCGCCGCCAGACATGGTGACACCGGCGTTCGAGCACATGCTGATGTTCGGCGGCATGCACCAATTGACTGACGAGGAACTCGCGCGAGCCGTACGCATCGACCCCAGCCAAATCGCGGGCCTCGGACCGAGCCTGGATGCATTGATCGCCATTCTCCTGGAACGCAAACGTAAGATCCTGGCGAAATACGAGACCGATACGGTCCAAGCCACGGCTGGCCGCGACTACCGTGAACTGGCCATCGGTCTGGATCCGCCGCACCGACTGCGGCAGCGATTCGAGCGAGCCGTACGCGACGAGCAAATCTACGATCTCGAGCGTCTGTGGTATTCGCTGGACGATGAACGCTCGCCCTTCGCTCGCGGGCTGCTACACCTGATGGAATCGCTGGGCGACAAATACCAAGTGGACGAATTGGCGGCGAAATACGAGTTCACTGGCCAAACGCCAATGTCGGTGCCGCTGGCGCTGGAGATCAAGGAAGAGTTGGAAAAGATCGACGAACTGCTCAAACAACTGGAGGAAGCTCGCGAGACGGCTCAGATCGGCGTGATCGACATGGATGCGTTGGCCGAATTCACTGAACCGGGCGACATGGAACGGCTGGCAGAATTGCAGCAGATGATCGAGGATTACATGCGTGAGATGGCCGAGCGTCAGGGATTGACGAATGAAAATGGCGCGTTTCGCCTCACGCCTCATGCCTACAAACTGTTTCAAGGCAAACTGCTCGAGCGGATCTTCAGCAACCTGCAGCCGTCGCGTACCGGCCGGCATCAGGGGCCGGTGGTGGGCGAAGGCGCCGTCGAGTTGCAGCAAACCAAGCCGTACGAATTCGGCGATTCGATCACGCACATGGACATTCCCCAGTCCATGATCAACGCCATGCTGCGCGGCGGAGCCCAAATTCCCATTCGCCTGAAGTCGGAAGACATCGAAGTCCATCGCACCCGAAATACGCCGAAGTGCGCCACGGTCGTGATCATGGACATGAGCGGTTCGATGCGCTACGACGGACAATACGTCCACGTCAAACGTATGGCATTGGCGCTCAATGGCCTGATCCGCAGCGAGTACCCCGGCGACTATCTAAACTTTGTCGAAATGTACACATTCGCCAAACTGCGGGCTGGCGGAGAGATCATCGACCTGTTGCCGAAACCCGTAACCATCTACGATCCCATCGTTCGTTACCGCGTGGACATGAGCCGTGACGATATCAGCGAGCTACAGATCCCGCCGCACTTCACCAACATCCAACGTTCGCTGCAGATAGCGCGGCAGTCGTTGGCCGCCCAAGACACACCGAATCGCCAGATCATCCTGATCACCGACGGGCTCCCGACCGCTCACTTCGATGGCCCGTGGCTGTATCTGCTTTATCCACCCGATGCGTTGACCGAAGCGGCCACGATGCGAGAAGGCATGTTGTGCCAGCGCGAAGGAATCACGATCAACATGTTCCTCGTGCCAAGCTGGTCGCAATCCGAGGAGGACATCCGTTTCGCGTACCGGTTGGCCGAATCCACCAGAGGCCGCGTATTCTTCACGGCCGGAAACGACCTGGACCGGTACGTCGTCTGGGATTACGTCAATCGCAAGCGCGAGATCGTGACGTAGGCAACAAGGCGCGAGGCGGTTACACCCAGAAGCCGTTCCGTTTGACACCGACCGAGAACGGATCTCTGCCGCACTTCGAAGTGCCGAAGGGACTATCGCGCCTTCGCGTTGGAGCGCTCCATTGCCGGCGGCCAGATATCTGAGTTGGCTTGAGGGAGTAGGTCAGAAGCGGCACACATCTACCGCATGCCCCGTCTGTGATCGGCGGGCGAGTTGATTGCGGCGAGGGTTCAGGCGTGTTACCCTGGAGACAAATGGATGTCCGGCGCAGGAGGGTCGAAATGAGTGGAGATGGCTTTCAGAAGCGACGTGAACAACTTCTCGACCGGCTGATCGCTGGCGAGATAGATCAGCAGACTTACGACCGACTGTCCGCGGAAATCGAGCGAGTGGAGCACGGCGGTCGAGCAGTGGTTGGGAAGCCTAAAGTACCGCCGGATCCTCCGAAGAGTCCGCCGATTGCGCGCGCAACAGCGACGAGTGGAAAAGGACATACGGCCAAAACTCCCGATGGATGTTTCGCGGTCAACCCGTTGGGTGGAAGGATGTCAATTGACATATCGCGCGACGGCAACTTGATCGCATGTAGTGACTGGGATGGAGTTCGTCTCTTTTGGCCCGATAGCGGGCGTGAAATGACCTGCAAGGGACAAGGAGCCGGCTTCGAAACCGTCGCCCTCGATTCTCTTGGAAGATTCGCTGCCGGTGCGCCCAGGTCCGGCCCCAGAGTGATTCATCTATGGCGCGTCGATACCGGTAAACGTGTTAAGAGTCTGTCGGTCAAGCCGGGGCGTGCAGATAAGGGAGCCGTGGAGTCAGTTGCGTTTTCTCTCGATGGAAAACATATCGTGTCCGGCGAAAGCGTGTCCGGCGATTGGGGCTTGTTAGAGGGGATCCGTGAGGTCCTCGATGATTTCGTGCCTCGCTCATTCATCCGAACGTGGGATGTAGACAGTGGTCGTCAAACAGGACGGCGGCGGACGGATACAGCTCTTGTCGGATTCTCGGCGGATGGTCATGAGGTGGTCACTTTTCACCGTGACGGCTGGGTGCGTTGGCGGAAAGAAGACTTGACAAAGGACAGAACCATGAAATTTAGGATCCCGGGGGAGCAGGCATGGGTAAGCATCCTTTCCCCGGACTTCTCGCGAGCAATTGTAGAAGGGGCGCGCCACTTCATGCTCTATGACGTGATAGCAGAGAAAGAGATTCGCAGGTTTGTCGGTCATGATGGATATGTTTCCGCGATCAGCGTTTCCTCTGACTGGACTCGTGCCGTATCGGGAGGAGCGGACGGAACGGTTCGTCTCTGGGACGTCGGCACCGGTAGAGAGATACAGCGGTTCACGCAACACACAGAACCAGTATGCGTTGTCAAGTTTGCGCCCGAAAACAATTTCTGCGTGTCTGCGTCGGAAGACGGAACGCTGCGGGTTTGGGATGCCGCCCAATAACCACGTTTTCCGCATCGAAGACAGAGACGCGTGTTTTGGAACAGCGGAGTGAGGTTCCAGCCAGCCGCACGTCGAGCGTTTAGGTTCAGCTTCCTTGTGAGGTTTCAAACGTGGCAAGTCAACGTTGCCGTTACGACACCGCCCTTACCGTGGGCTGGGAGTGGATTGCGTGCGTGATCCAACTAGTTGCGTTTTCGATATTCGCGATCATCGCGGGCACTGGGCTAGTCGTCTTCGGTATTCTGCCGATGGTCATGTTCTTCCGAGGCTCGGCCGATCCACCGTCGCTAGCGCTTGCGATCGCCCTGGTTGTGATCGGGGCGGGGACAATTCTGCTGACTGTTACAGCAACTGTGTATTGGACATTCGATCGTAGCAGGCTCTGGCACGGCATCGAAGTCAAATGCGACGGCGTGACGTTTGTCGGGACTCGCTTCTCGACCACCATCCATTGGGACGCAGTCGCCCAAATCGAGTTTGGTTCATCCTTTCTCACCGGCGACAAGAGTGACCCGTCTCCTGTATGTGACGAGTCAGATTGTGGCCTGATTCAGTTGCGAGTGCATCGAACCGGACGTGCTCGACCGCTGTCGATGTGGCTGAACAGGTCCGATGCAGAGGAGTGTCGACCTGGGTTTCTTGAGTATTGTTCGGGAGTCCCCTGTGGAGAAATGCCAGCACTACCAGACACGGAACAAGAACCGAGCGGTGACGTGACAACCGGTACCGCTGCTGATGAGAAAGAGATGCCGCAGCCTGAGTTGCCTGACCGCGTTGCACCCGACCTGGCCGCCTTGCGAATGAAGGACCTTCGTATCGTGCAGTTGGCGGTGGGGCTGCTCGGACTCGGCTCTGCAGCGATCGGAGCCATCGACGCCGACATTCCGGGCTTCGTTGCGGGGGCACTCATCGGGAGCCTTGCAGGGTTCTTGTTGGGGCATCTATTGAAGGCACTCGTGGTGGCGATCATCGCAATTAGAGACAATCGCGATGGCCCCCTTGAAGGTCAAGAGAGTCAATCTGGGATACGGAAATGGTGTTTTGTTCGATGGTGTCAGTTTTTTGTCCTTCTTGTTCTGCAGTTCGTGATGTGTCACGAGTTCTACTGGTTTGGGAATATGCTGGCGACCAGTGTTAGCCACGACACCGGTGCTTTGCTGACGCGGTCTACCGCGCGCAAAGATTCGCGAGAATTCCTGCGGGACAAACTTCGAGAACGGCGCTGGCGGCATGCGGTGGTTTCGGCTCGTCCAGCACGCTGGGTGCTTCGGAACAGGACACTGGCAGTAAATGAGATGACTCTCGAGTTTCTGGACTCTTTCGCTGGAAAGGGTAAATTGAGCCGGGATGCGTTCTGGATAGACGGGCTCAAGGACGAAGCGCTCACTGCGATTTGGCGGAGCGATTCATGGCTGGCACGGCAGTTCACGGATCGTGCGCTCAACAGGTACGGATGGGCCGTCGTCGGCTTAGCCAGGGAGGACATGGGCAGATATCGCGACAGAGGCTGGATTATCAGGTTTGTTCTTGCGAACTTCTGGTTTATGCCAGACATTGAAGAGCCCGATAGAGAACCCCCGCTAACAACCGTGCGACCGGGCAAGTACTTGCGACGAAGTGAAATCGACGCGCCAGCTAAGCTCTCGGCATCGAGTGGCGATGAATCCTTCTCAAACCGCTCATGAGTTGCCGAACGGATTCACCGAGGGAACTGACTCGCCCCCCAAACCAGGCAACCGCTCGACGGCTGGTTCCATCGTCTCCATCGCCCCACCGGCTTCGATCGGATCGGGCAATAGGCTGGGATCGAGCACTGGTTCACCATCCGCCATGAGCAGCCACTTTCGGAGAATCGCTGGGTCGATAGCCGCGCCGATGAAATACACACTGCCATCGGCAAATAGGACGTTGAAGCCTTCGGCGTGCGCTTTACCGAGCCCGGAAAGCGGTCGATCAGGGCTGTACCTCCAGTCATCAGGCTTGGTCCAGACAACTGATTTGTCCGGGTCGACCTCAACGATCATTATCGTCTTCGAGGTATCATCGCGGATGGCATCCAATGATGGTGGCTTTCGCGATCCGAAAATTGTTCCTTTTCCAACAGGGGCCATATAATCGGCTTCGTTAGGCTCGGTATCTCCGTTGGGGTTGCTGAAGACGGAGGGCATTTCGGGAATCAGTTTCCTGTTATGCTCGCTGTCCCAGGGTTCGTCGAGATGGAATTCTTCGTAAAGTGGCCCGAAGTCCAGATAAGGGAGAATGTGGACACGCCAACTCAGGAGTGGCTTACCATTCTCGTCATAGCTGGCACACGGTGGAAGATGTCCGTGCTGATCGTGATAATTCTGTATCCCCAAGCCTATCTGTTTCAGATTGTGTCTCGAGACCGACTCGCGCGCGGCCTCTAGGGCAGACGCCCTTGCCGGTTGCATCATGGCGATGACCAGCCCAATCACGGCCCTCTGCGTGTACTGGTCTTTGGTGAGTGATAGCGTGACGACAGTCCCTTCACGAGTCGGTCGAAGCGAGTCGAGTACATGTTGACTGAAACGTTCCATGTACCGAATCGTCGCTCGCTCGATCGGATCTTGGCGCGAGTATTCTTGCGTGAGTTCCGTCAGGATTGCATTACGACCGTGTTCCAGCAGCCGGTTTACGAGCCGCTCCAGCTCTTCGGCTGCGGTTGCATCTACGGCGTGAAGAACAAGTTCCGCTTCAGCCTCGTCGGTAAGCTGCGACTTGAAGTCAATACTTTTCAGTGACTCCGGAATGCGCTTCATCTCGGCAAGCGGCGGCGGCACAAACTCGCTGCTCAGAATATCCGTAAGCATCTCGCGAACAGGGTCCATCGTGGCAATGACCGAGATGTCGGCAGAAGTATCGGCCGCCTTGAACAGCATACTTAGAGAGCCAAGGATGGGTTGCTTTGCTTTTGTGACCAGCCCGCGCAGGCAGTCGTCTCTGGCGACCACCAGAGTACGGCGATCTGGCATGTAAAGGCTCAGGTGCGAAAAAGGCCGTCCTTTACGATACCGCTTGCCCTCGAACACCGCCTCGACCGTGTTCTCAGCGAGAGGCGACTTTGAAACGTCGAAGTGGTGTGTTTCGGAGAATCGAACCACAAAGACAACAGTCGGCGGCTTTTCACCCATTTCCACTATCATAACCACTTCTTCGACTTCGAGAGGATCAATGCCCAACTCTTTCCCGGACCATGCCGCGAAGATCTCGATTGGCAGGACTTGCATGCTCGCATCAGTCAGCACGCGTCGTGGGTGAGCCACCGCTGCAATAGACGCATCCCGTGTGATATAGGAAAGGGCATCCTTCTCTGGTTCAACGCCATCAACGGATGGGGCGGAGCGCTGCTGCGCGTAGACTGCAACTGAGAGAAACAGAACGGTCGTCGGCACTAACGCGCAGACTGTCTTGTGTTTGAATTGGGACATGTTGCACCTATGTTCTCAGGGTCCAAAATCCGACTGTTCGGAGACTTCCGGGACGACATCTACACCTCGGACGTATGCGACTGACGATCGGCAGCCGAGCGCTATTGTCCTCAGCGATTGTTCGTCGAGTCAACCCGTCGGCTTGACGGCGTACATCTCGCCGCGGAGATGGAGCAGAGTGAAATTGAACTCGCCGGCCAGGGTAATGGCGGCCGCGGCCGCTGCGAATTCTCTGGAATCGCGGATTCCGATGAACTTCAGGACCTCTCTGCCGACGGGGCAAACCGGTCCTTCTCGCAAAGCCCCGGCTCCCGCCTCGACATTGGGCAATTCGACCCCAAACACGACTTCGTCGTCCTTGACTTCAACGTAGACGTTTTCCGTGCATGAGACGTTCGATGGCCGCGGATTGACCTTCGTCCCTCGGTACAGCGCCGGGATGATCTCTCCACCCATTCCCGAGTAGACGAAGCAGCCTTGTTCCTGCAACACTGCCTGTCGGTCTATCTGCATGTAGGTCAACAGCGCGTCAATGCTGGTCTTGCTCATCTTCTCGAAAGCGGCGACGGGCATTTTCACTTGCGCCGAAGCGTAGCGCCCACGTCGGTTGCGCGGGGCAGGCTTGAGATCGCCGTCAAAACCCATGGCAATCAAGCTTTGTACGTACTTGATGCCTTGCTCCTGGAAAGCCGCGTCCAATCGGCTTCTGGCAAAGCCCACAGCAGCCGAAGTGTCGGCGTGTCCTCGAGCTTGTTCGAATCGAGTGTAGTAACAGATGTGAAGATAGTAGTGGCCGTGGTGCTGCCTGCGGACGAATTCGACTTCGTAGACTTCTCCGGCGAATTCGGCCAGGTACTTTTCCTCCATCTCGCCAGTTAAACCGGACAGCACTTCCTTGGCTGCCCGAGCTGCCTTTTCCCGTTCTTCTTCACACTCGAAGATGTATCCCAGATTGCGAGCAGCGCCGGCCCATTTCGATACTTTCACTTCGGCGCCGCCGAACTTGTTTATCCGGAAACCGCCGACGCTGATTCCCAAGACGCCATGCCCGGGACCGTAGGCCAGCACGTTGGTGAACGTCTTGTCGACATCGCCGAAGACTTTGAGTTGCCCGGCATACCCGTAGTACTCCTCGCGGCCTCCGATGTAGTTGTTCACCAGCGGCAGGAATCGCCCGGCATCCGTTCCCAAAGGCTCCAGATCGCCTCCGCAATACGCACAAGTGGTGTCCACGTCGAAAGCCGACAAGTGCCATTCGGCGTTGTCGTTCGGGCATCGCCACTTCATTAGATACGGCGTATCCGGCAGTTCCAGGTGTCGGAACTCGTGACCGGTCAAGTCCTCGATCACCTTTCTCCTGCTTAGGGCAGCAATGCGAAAATGCTCGGGCGAGACGAACGAGTACTCCTCTAACAGAAGTGATTCCGTCTTCCATGGCTGTACTTCGCCAGCCTTGATCTTATCGGCGATTTTGTTGACGAGTTGTTCTTGGTTGTCCATGGTTGCGATTCCCCGTCATCAATTCCATGCAAGTTTTGATCAGCTCGTTTAACCGCCGGCCCAACGGGCCGCGCGTAAAGGCAAACGCCCAGCCCGGCGGGCTTGGGGTTAAACGAAGAAGTGGTCAGTAGGTGTAAAAGCCCGTCCCCGTCTTCCTGCCCAATTCGCCCTTCTCGACCATCTCGCAGAGTGTCGGACAAGGCTTGTATTTGGGATCCTGGTATCCTTCGTACAGCACCTCCAAGATCGCCTTGCACACATCCAGGCCAATCAGATCCGACAGCGCGAGCGGCCCCATTGGATGATTCAGTCCCAGAGTGACAGCCGCGTCGATGTCCTCGGCCGTCGAAGTTCCATCGGCCAGTTTGTCCATGGCTTCGTTCAGAAACGGCAGCAACAGCCGATTGACAATGAAGCCCGGCGCGTCGCCGGTGACGACCGGCGTCTTTCCCATCTCCAGGGCGATCTGCTTCGCATATTCCACAGTCTCGTCTGGCGTGGTCTCCAGTCGGATGATCTCGACCAACTGCATCTTCGGGACTGGATTGAAGAAATGGAGTCCCACGAGCCTGCCTGGATCTTCAAGTACCTGTGACAACTCGGCCAGAGAAAGCGATGAGGTATTGGTGGCGAAAATCGTGTCTTTGGAGCAAACTTGACTCAGTTCACCGAACACCTTCTTCTTCACTTCCATGTTCTCTATCGAGACCTCCTCGACCAGTTCAGCGTCGGCCATGTCAGCCAAGGACGTGGTCGTCTTGATTCGGCCGAGGATTTCATCCTTCTCCTCTACCTTCGTGATCTTGGCCAGTCTCTGGTCGATCTTCCCTAGCCCTTTGTTGACGATCTCCTCACTGATGTCGCTGAGGATCACCTGATAGCCGATCTGGGCGCAGACCTGCGCGATGCCGCTGCCCATTGTGCCGGCACCGACTACACCGACAGTTCGTTCGGGGATTTCCCGAACGGCCTCGGCCTCGATGATCGTGCCCAGTGCACATGCATCGAAAGACTTTTTGATGTGGAAGTTGCCGTGTTCATCTTCAAGGAACAGATCGTAGTAGGGAACGCGCGTGTGCCCTGGGGAAGGAATCTCGATCCTCGTGCTGCCTCGAACGGTGCTCTTCCCGGTCGCGACGTTGACCACGTCTCCTTTGCAGAAGATGCACTTCTGCACGGCATAGTACCATTGTTTGCCGCAGTCTTCGCATTTGAAGGTCATGTCAATTCCTTTCGAAGATATGCACCGCAGCCGTTCCGCCAACGCCGCCGATATTGTGAGCCAGACCTACCACCGCATTTTCGACCTGCCGATCACCGGCTTCGCCGCGCAGCTGGGTGACGACCTCAAACACCTGAGCCAGACCAGTGGCTCCGATCGGGTGCCCATCTGCCTTCAAGCCGCCGTCGGTATTCATGGGCATGTCGCCCTTGATCGTGGTTCGCCGCTCACGCACCAATCCGGCGCTTTCTCCCGGCTCGCAGATGCCCAGGTCTTCCATAGCCACCAGTTCGTTGATGGTGAAGCAATCGTGGACCTCCACGATATTCAGGTCTTTTGCAGAAACCCCCGCTTGATCGTACGCTTCCTTGCTGGCCTTCTTCGCCGCCTCGAGCGTGGTATGCACTTTGCGATGGGACAGCGAAATATGGTCGGTCGCCAAGGCCGACCCGATGATCTTCACGTCGCGATCGTTCTTCTTCTCTCTGGATACCACTACGGCAGCGGCTCCATCGGAGATGGGCGAACAGTCGAATAGATTCAGCGGGTCGGCAATGATCTGAGCGTTCTTGATCTTCTCCAGAGTCACTTCCTTGTGACTGAAGTGAGCCAGAGGGTTCAGTCTGGAGTTGTTGTGATTCTTAAACGCGACTAGCTCTAGGTCCTCGTGCGTTGTGCCGTACTTCTGCATGTGCTGCTGGGCCACGAGCGCGTAGTGTGCGGGGAAGATCAAACCTTGCGATTGGTCGGCCACTCGATCACCGGCCATGCCCAGATTCTCCGTGCTCGCTTCGGAACTGGCATGGGTCATCTTCTCGGCGCCGACGACCAGGATGTTCTCGAATCTCGATAGCGCGATCAACGCCTGAAACAGAGCACTGGCACCTGAAGCACATGCGGTTTCAACGCGGATGATTGGCAGCCGCAAATCGGGCAGCAGACTTGAGACTACGGAATTCAGATGCAATTGCTTCGAATACGGAGCACCGAGAAAGTTGCTCACGTAGACAGCCTGGATTTCCTCGATGGAAAGGGGGCTGTCGTCGATCGCGTTGTACATGGCCTGATAGATCAACTCGGGCAGCGGATCTTCCAGGACACCGAACTTCGTTCTGCCGACTCCAACGACATACATGGTCTTCGGCTCCTCTATTACGCGAAAGCGTTCTTTGATGGGACGTGAGACCTGAAGGTATCGTATCTCGCAACACTTTACCAGCGATGGGGCGCGCATTCCCTCAAGAGTTCTGGACCGGCATGTCGCAGAATGCTCCCGTCACGAACGCGAATTCACGTCACATCAGACGAGGAGAACTGCAGAAGGAAGACAACAGCCTTGCGGATGTTCTGTGCTGGACGGGCACATCATCGCTCTGACCAATAACTTGGTTTTCGTGCCGTGTGTGCGACGGCGATGACGACCAAGTGATCTTGGTGTTGGCGATAGATTATCTGATAAGGGAAGTGTCGCATCAGGTAGAAGTGATGACGTTCGTCGCACCGTGGAAATCGGGCAGGATGAGACGCGATCGTTTGCAGTGCCTAATCGAAATCTGCGTCGAAGCGTTCGGCGACATGAACGCTCCGTTCAGCGTACCACGACAACGCCTCCGCATACTCAGCCTCGGCAGCCGAGCAAATAACAAGCTCATTCATCGAGGCCGGCCTTGCGTCGGGCGCGTTGACGAACTTCCGACCAAGACGAGGCGCTCATCTGACCGGAGTCATAAGCTTCGCTGCGCCGTTGCGACTCGGCAATCCATTCGCCGCTAGGCAGCGTCCAATCCTCCGACGGAACGGATTCCCACAGCGCGTGAATCAGTTGAGCGCGTTCGCCAGAGGGCAGGGCTTGCGCCGCATCGAGTATTTCTTGAACTGTAGTCACGTGTTTATTCTATCAGTCTGCGCACGTAACGGGAAGTCTCAAGGGCACACTGTGGCGGGCGCGGGGCACCACCACCTCAAACCTGACATCCGCGAGACGAAAAGGAAGGATCGGCGTGTCCGAGCAAGAAGTGCTGGCCCTTCTGCCGGATTCCGAGAGTATTCACTTATCCACAGGCACACCAAATGACTGGTGAAGCAAATCGGCGCAAATCCCCGCCTACGCTTGAAAGCACGTTGAACTGTTACGACGGCCGTATGCCGTCAGCCAATTCCCGCTCCCATTCATCCATCAACGGCCAATCCACAGCGCACGTACCGAAGTCGGCCATGTGCTGGTAGCCTTCCAAGCGGGCAATCGCTTTGTCGAGAAGATCGTTGTCTTTGCGGAAGTACGGGCCGTGGCCTGGCAGCAGCCATTCCACGTCGCTTTGGCGAATTCTATCGAGCGATCCAATGAAAGCCGGGATGTCGCTGCCGTGATGGGCGTCAATTGCGCCCACACAACCGTCGCGGTAGATGGTGTCGCCGCTGAACAGTAGTCCGCCAAGGCGAAAGGCAAGTTGACCGGCCGTGTGTCCCGGCGTGCACCAGACTTCAAGTTCGAGAGAACCGATTCTTAGGATGTCGCCATCGTTGATCGTGTGTTCCACGTCGACCGGAGGCATCTCCATGTCGACGCCTTGCGGTCGGATTTCGGCGAACGCAAACAGCCTGTCACCCTCTGCCAGAGGCCCAGCAGCCGTCGGATGCGCCGTCGCCGTCGTTCGTAACAGTTGCTTCGCTTTGGCTAGACCCTGAGCGTGATCCACATCTGCGTGAGTGGCGACAATCGTCTTGCATTGCGACAAGGGGCAATCCATCTGGCGAACGAGTTCGACGATTTCGTCAACCGTGTCTTCGTAGCCGATGTCAATCAGAATCCACTCGTCGGCGTCGTAGATCAGATACACATTACATCCGATGACGTGCCCGGCCTGGTGATTCATCTCGATAACGTTCGGAAAAATCGGCTTGCGTTCCAGCATTAGATTCCCTTGTACAGCGGCAATTCTCACTCGGAACGAGACCCCCGGATTATAGGGGCGGAGTGTATGCTTCAATGTCGGCAATGAGTATGAATCGCGGGACTGGTGTAGTATGATAGGCTTGATAGTGATTTTGGAAAGAGTGTAACCCGTCTCTAGGCGTTCGAAAGTGCCATGTACTTCAAACTCAAGTGCCCACATTGCGAAAAATCCCTGAAAGTCCGCGAGGAACTGGCCGGCCGGAAATGCGCTTGCCCCTATTGCAAAGGCTCGGTTCGTATTCCCCAGAGTGTCGTTACCGAGCCTTCCGAATCGGAAAGCCAAGGTGCGGGATTTCCCGGAATCGACGTTAGTACGGCGCCGAAACCCAAAGGTGCGAGACCGCCCGCCAAAGGCAAACAGCAAGCGCAAACGCCACCGCCAGAAAGAGCTGCGAGTTCCGCCGGCGAGTGGACTGACAGCAGTAACGTCAGTCTGATCCGGAGCGGCGTGATGGGCGGGGTGGCGACCGTGGCCTTCTTGTTCCTGATTTTCATATGCGTCCAGGCTGACCTTGGCTTCACCGGCTTGTTTTGGGGTTGGGTGCAGGCCTTGACGTTGTTGTTGTTCTTCTGGTCCCTGGCGATTCTTGTGTTGAAGTGGAAGAAATTGAAACGCCAGCGGGATTCGATGCTGCTGGATGTGTTGCCCACCGAATTATCCAAAGAAATCACGGTCGATTCGCTGGACAAGTTTCATGCTCACGTGCATAGCCTGCCGGGGGAACCGGGCGAGAGCTACCTGATCAACCGCGCCATTCGCGGGCTGGAGCATTTTCGTGTTCGTAGGAACGCCGCCGAAACCGTGACCATGATGGAGTCGCAATCGGCAATCGACGCGAACACGGTTGCATCCAGTTATACGATCGTCAAGGTCTTTATCTGGGCGATGCCGATCATGGGTTTCATCGGTACGGTGATCGGTGTGAGCTACGCCGTGGCCAGCTTGGGCGGCAGTCTCGAAAACGCAAGCGACATTTCGGTGGTCAAGGAATCGCTGAATAAGGTGTTTGAAGGATTGGGAACCGCTTTCGACACGACGCTGCTGGCGTTGATTTTGAGTCTGTTCGTGAAGATACCTGCCTCGGCACTGCAGAAGAACGAAGAGGATCTGGTCACATGGGTAGACGAGTACTGCAACGAGAACCTGTTAAAGAGGTTGAACGACGGGCGCGAGGGAGCAGGGGAGCAGGAAAAAGAATTCGATCCGGCCGTATTCCACAAGGCCGCCGACGAGGCGATGGCAGCTCACCAGACTGAATGGAAAGCCCAAATGGACGAGATGGGGCGTGTCGCGGGCCAGCTTCAGGAGACGCTGACGGGACTGGGCGAGCGCGCCCAGGATATCCAGAAGCAAATGGCCAGTTCCATTGACGGTACGAGCAAGGCCGTCAAGAACAACTTTGCCGGAATCGAACGAGGGCTATCAGGCCTGAACGACGTGTTGGAGCGACTGGGCGAGCAACAGGTTGTGATCCGGCAGGTCAAACCACGACGTCGCTGGTTTTCTCGCCGTCGCGACAACGTGATCGAGGTGGAGGAATAGTCATGGCAGGGCGGAGGCGCTCGGAAGCCGACGACATCTCGCTGTTTCCTTTTCTGAGCATCCTGGCCAGCATCATCGGCGTGCTTACGTTGTTGATCGCGACCATGGCTTTGACCCAGATGGACAACGAGGACTTCGCCAGCTTGGAGCAATACGAGAACATCGAACGCGACTTGAAGGAGTTGTTGGAAGAAATCGAACGGCTGAAGAAGGAAATGGGCGACGACGATCGTCGCAGGATGAGCGAAATGGACCAGGCACAGCGCGATCTGATCGTCGCTCGAAAACGGCTGGAAGAGCTGCTGAAGAAAATTGAAGAGCTTCAGAAGATCGGCGCGAAGCCCATGGAGGTTGTCGAGGTTCCTGAGGTCAAGGGGGAACTCCACAAGCAGGCCATTAGCGAGATGCAGGCCGAGCTCAAAGGCGTCAAGGAGCAACTGGCCCAACTGGAAAAAGACCTCAAAGAGCGAAAACTGCCTCCCGAGGAATCAGAAGTCACCGTGCTTCCCGGGGGCAGCGGGGTAGGCTTCGAACCGGTCTTCGTCGAATGTGCCGCCAAATCGGTTGTGCTGCATACGAGCGACGACCCCGAGCATATAGCCATAGGCGGACTGGAGGGGAACGAGTCCTTCGTCAAAGTATTGGCCCACGTCGCCGCATCGCCCAAGCGAACGTTGGTCTTCCTGATACGAGACAACGGGCTAGGCACGTATTACAAAGCACGCGATCTGGCGAACTGGAGCGAAGTGCGCAACGGCAAGTTGCCAATCATCGGTCAGGGCAGACTTGATCTGACTCACGTTACCAAGAAGTAGTTTCACATAGGTTGTTGTTGTCATGGGTCGACGCCCGAAAGAGGAAGATGAAGGAAGCATGGACTCGCTTCTGGACACGATGATGAACGTTGTGGGGATCCTCGTGCTCGTGCTGGTCGTAACCCAGTTGGGCGTGGGGGACGCCGTAGAACGCATCACCGAAAAGGCTAAGATCGATCCCCAGGCGTTAGAGGAGAAGACGAAGGAATTGGAATCCATCAAAGACGAGCGGGACGCGCTGTTGGCTGCGATGGAAGATCCGATGGATGTGCCGACGGACGCCGAGGAACAGAAGAAGCAGTTAGAGGAGTTGCGTCGTAAAGTCGCCGAAAAGGAGAAGCTCCTGGCGCAGTTGGAGCAGAAACAGAAGGAAGAGGAAGCGAAGCTCGCGGAGATAAAGCGCAACATGGCAGCCGCAACGGCGGCGAAGAAACAGATCGAGGACAACAAGAAAGAGCGCGAAAAACTCCAGACCGAACTTAGCACGACGCTGAAAGAACTCGCTCGCCTGGAGGCCGTGTTGGCCGATACGCCTGAGCGACAAGTGAATCCGCCGAAGGAGATTACGCTGCCGAATCCTCGCCCCGCGCCGAAGGATGCGAAGCAGTTGATATTTCTGTGTTCGGAGAACAAGGTCTATCCGATTCCCACGGGACCTGCGTTGGAACAAACCCGCAAGGCCGCCCAAGCCTACGCCGGGCAGGTGGTGGGGAAACTGCGCCGGACGTTCAACCCAGTGACGGGTGAGGGTACGGACCGTTTCGTCCAGGAATTCAACAAATGGCCGCTGCTGCGAAAAAACGAGTACTTCGAGGTGGAACTATACAACTCCGGCTCGTACCCGAGACTGCGTTTTAATCCCAAAGAGAACGGCGGTGAAACCGAGAAGGTCGTAAAGGCACCGAAATCGAAGTTTCAAAGAGCGCTGGGGATGATCGACAGGAGCAAGTACTATATCCGTTTCTATGTCTGCACAGACAGTTTCGACATCTATGTGACCACACGCCGCATTGTGACGGAAAAGGGGCTGTCGGCCGGTTGGCAACCGCAGAACAAAGGATGGAAGTACGTGACGTCTCTCGGAGGAGACCTCCAGTTCGGCCCGCGGCCCAAGCCTCCCCCACCGCCAAAAACACCACCAAAACCCAGGCCGAAGCCATCGGGGAACGTGCTCGACTAGCATAACTGCGTCTCCTTGTGCTGAGACTCCGCAAACTAGTAACCCGAAGCGTAGGCGAGGGATTTGCGGCAACGTATTCCCTCGCCTACGCTTCGGGTTACCTTGAGATGGCAGAGTGGGCTGTCTAACTGACACCGCGAAGCCACTACGCAGGTCCCGCTTGCCGAGCGGGACCTACGAGGACGCGCAGCCGTAAGGAAAACGATGCCAACGATTCTGGATACGATCGTTGCCACCAAGCGCGAAGAAGTCGCCGCAGCAAGAACTGCGACGCCGGAGCGGGAATTGCGCGCGGCGTTGGCCGATGCACCGCCCGCCAGGGATTTCTTCAGTGCGCTTTCGGGCGGAGGCCCCATCAAACTGATTGCAGAAGTCAAGAAGGCCAGCCCGTCCAAGGGCTTGATTCGCGAGGACTTCCAGCCGGTCGAGATTGCGACCGTCTACGAGCAACACGGAGCCTCCTGCATCAGCGTGTTGACGGATCGCCCCTATTTCCAAGGCAGCCTGGACTATCTGCGCGACATCCGCTCCGTGGTCGGCATCCCGTTACTCCGCAAGGATTTCATCCTAGACCCGTACCAGCTGTTGGAGGCGCGAGTCGCGGGCGCCGATGCCATCTTGCTGATCGCCGAATGCCTGGACGATGACAGGCTCCGGGAACTGCACGACGGTGCATTGGAACTGGGAATGGTCCCGCTGGTCGAATTCTACGAACCTGCGAACCTACCTCGTGTCCTGCAGGCTGGGGCTAAATTGGTCGGCGTGAATAACCGCGATCTGCGCACGTTCCAGACGGATCTGCAACACACGGTTCGTATGCGAGAGCAAGTTCCCCGAGACTGTGTCTTCGTAGGCGAAAGCGGCATCCACAGCCGGGCCGATGTCGAATTGCTCGAATCCGCGGGCGTTAACGCGATCCTGGTCGGCGAAAGCCTGATGGCCAATCCCGATATCGGTGCGGCGGTAGACCGCCTGCTGGGACGAGCAACACCGTAGGCTGCAATCCGTACAGACCGCATGATCCGCGCATTCATTCCTTCTGCCCGGCAGAATGCGCACCACCGTCTCACGTCCCACCTTTCACGCTGCCGATGAGTTTCTGAGCTAAGGTTTATATGGGGGAGAGTGTGTTTGCACTTACCCCAACCGCACGTGATTCTGAATCGTTCCCAGGTCTTCCGAATCACGTGAGAACCAAAGATTCCTCGATTCTGACCAGCGTTTACGCGGAGTTCATTGATGGCCGACACATTCGAAAAACTGCAAACGATCAATAGCGTTATCCGGACGCTGTTAGGTTTGGTGGTGGTAGGCGGAATCGGAACGGCCAGTTGGTACGGCTACCAGACCTACACAGCCGCGGACAGGGACCTGGAGGATGCACAAAACCAACTCGTAGCCAAGGACCAAGAACTGGCCGAAAACCGCGAGCAATTGGAGACCAGCAAGAACGAGATCAAAGAACAGAAGGAACAACTGAAGAAGAAAGACGCCGAGATCGTTCAGAAGGATGCAACCATCACAGACCAAGCCGACGAAATCGTCGATCTGAACGAGGACATCAAGGAAAAGGAAATCGAGATCGACCGTTTGGACACCGCTCTGCGGCTGCACAAGGTGAAACGGCGCTTGGCTCGCGTCATCGTGCGGGATGTCAGCACGAACCCGGATACGGGCAAGACGTCTTCACACATCGAGTTCGTCGAACTTAACGAACTGGGGGATCCGATCGACAAACCGAGGTCTTTTGAGCTTGAAGGCGATCTGGTGTACCTCGACTGCATGGTCGTCAAATTCGACGACACGTACATTGAAGCAGCCGATTTGGAGCGGGGTACGTCGATATGCACGTTCAACCGCATCTTCGGCGAATTCCAAAAGCCAACCGATGGATTCTATCTGGACGAGCCGGGCCAGCGGCCCGGTGCGTACTCGCGAGGCAGCGTGATGTCCGAGTTCGAGAAGAAGATCTGGGATGACTTCTGGAGTATCGCTAACGATCCTCCGAGGGCAGAGGAGTTGGGGATTCGCGCTATTCACGGCGACGCCGTCTATATTAAGGTCAGGAAAGGCACGACTTACATGATCACCATCCGAGCCTCTGGCAGCCCGGAGATCGAAGTCGTAGAGAACGGCACTGTTCCGGGCGGATCCACGATATATTCCTGGGACCACCGCAGTCCAAAACGCAAAGCCTGGCCCGACTGGTCACCCACCCGAAGAAGCCTATCGCCGCTCGAGGATCCCAACGTCCCCGACCACGCGCTGGCCGAAGCGAAGTGAGAGTGCCGGGATACGAGATGCGCGATTCGGGATAAGGAAGTCTCGAAGCTTATCGCAGCCGCCAATCAGCGCGTGAACGTACTACTGACAGATCAAGGGCATAGCCCAATCGCGTATCCCGCCTCTACAGCAACTTGCTGATCTTCCGCCCTGTGACGCTGAGGGGGTAATCCGGCAACTGGTCTGGTTTGACCCAGCGCATGTCCTCACCGCGCACGCGTCCACGAACACAACGGGCTTCGTGACAATGGAGTGTGATGCGAAACCGCGTGACTCCATGTCGAATCGTAGCGAGCTTCCGCTGCATCTCCACGATTAGGCCAGTCAATTCCGCGACCTTGGTTTCGAGTTCGTGATGCAGAGATTCGCTACCGCTGGCGACGACGCCGAATCTTGGGAAATCCCACAGGCCGGCCCAACGCTCGCCATCGCCGCAGCGGCGCAACAGAACTTTGTCGCGGCGACGTACAACTACGGCCGCTTCCGTGACGTCCTCGTAGGCGGTTTTTTTCTTGGGCGCTGGGATCAACTCCTGCAGCCCGTTTTCGTTGGTTGGGCACATGCCACGGATCGGGCACCGGTCGCAAAGAGGCTGATGCGGTGTGCAGATTTCGCTGCCCAACTCCATCAACGCTTGATTGAACGCTCCTGCGTTCTTGCGTGGCAAGAGATCCTCGGCAAACTCCCACAACAGCTTCTGCCCCGAGGTGCGAGTTGGGTCATCGCGGTAGGCCAATAGCCGACTGAAAACGCGCATCGTGTTGGCTTCGAGAATCGGCTCGCGTGCGTCCCAAGAAATGGACGCGATCGCTCCGGCTGTGTATCGCCCGATTCCCGGCAACGAACGAATTGTCTGAATGTCCCTTGGAAACGTGCCGTCGTGTTCGTCGACGATGATCCCGGCCGCTTTGTGCAATTGCCTTGCACGCCGGTAGTAGCCCAGACCTTCCCAGAGACGCAAGACTTGATCCTCGTCCGCGCTGGCCAAGTCAGCAACCGTTGGAAACGCTTGGAGGAATCGACAGTAGTAGTCGATCACCGTGACCACTTGCGTCTGTTGCAGCATGATCTCGCTGATCCAGATGCAATAGGGATCACGAGTCTCGCGCCACGGCAGATCGCGAGCGTGCCGACGAAACCAGGAAAGGAGCCGGCGACGGAATCTCTGTTTCCACGCTGAATCGGGGAGGGCCACAGAGGAACGGGATTCATCCTGAACTGTTCGACGCACCCTACTGATTGATCTCAACTGTTGCTTTGGGGCGTTGCTGGCTGGCAACCCACTCGAATAGATACTGGGTGACCGCCGGCACGAGCTTGGTGCGTACGTCCTGCCACGTCTTGGTGCCGGGCTTGATGTCCAGGCAGTGGATCAAATGGACACCGACGGGACTGACGACCGGTTGGCTAGTCTGCCCTTTGTCCAAGGCGAATGCTGCGCGGGAAAACGGTTCCGGCATGGGCTGGCGACGACCGATGAATCCTATATCGCCACCGTCGGCGCCGGTTGGCGCATCCGAGTGCTTCTTCGCCGCGTCTGCGAACGACAGTTCGCCGGATTCGACTTGCTTGTGAACCAAGTCAGCTCGCTCGATGCTATCGGACAACGCCTGCTGATCGTCGCGTGGCTCTGCCTTGAATAGGATATGAGCAACTCGCATCTCCGTGCCGTCGAACTCTCGGCTATGCTTGTCGAAGAACCGCTGGAGGTTATCCTCGGTGAGGAACTTCTCCAGGTATCGCCGCCAGCCAATCTGCCATTGGAGCGTGAACCGGAATTCGTTCATGCTCATTCCGGCATCCTCTAGATAGTCTTCAAAAGAGACATCTTGCTGGGCAAGCTGCTTGCGCACGCGGCCGATGGCCAACTCGATATCTTGGTCGCTGGCAGCACCGCCATTCTCTGTCAAATAGGCTAGAATCAGTCGTCGATCAATCAGTTGCGACCGGGTCTTCTCCCGCAATGCAGCCAAAGCCGCCGGTTCGACCTTCCGTTTCCCCACGACGCGAGCCAACTCGCGTTCCACCTCGCGCGCGTAGATCGGCCGGCCATTCACCGTGGCCGCAACGCGGTCGTCCGCCGCGGGCTGGTCCTGTGCTGGCGCAACCAGCGTGAGAGCACATGTGGCCAGTATCACGCACGACAATGAAGTCAAAGCGGCCAATCTCATGGCAAATCAATGTCCTTCAATTCGTATTCAACAGGCATCCTCATGATCAAAACCGGGGTCTTGTAGACCAACTTGCAGCCCTTCAGCCCATCTTCGCGATCGAACAGATACCCGACGCCCACCTCGTTGGCGTCTTGCCGATATGTCTGGAGCCCGACGTTGTCGATCTTCTCTCCCTCTGGATCGAGCAGATAGGCTTCGTTGTTGTAGATCCACCCGCGGTGCGACTCAAGCGCGTTTTCCGCCTTTTCAAAACGCACGCGAACACGCATGTCGTACAAGTCGACGTTCTTGCGAACCTGCTCGAGGATGACAGTCACGCCAGCCTTCTGCTGTTCGACCGCCTTCGCGTCTTCCAGATCCCCGAACTCGAAAGTCTCCATACGGCCGGGGACCAACGCAAAGAGCTTTCCTTTGAGCGAAGCGAGCTTTCCCACGCTTCGATCCGGCAACATCAGTGGCACCTGAACTTCGGCCGCGGCGATACTGGATTCGACGGGGATCTCAAGACGGCTTTGCCGGCTGTCGACCTCTATCACGTCACCAGTGTCGGCAATCGCCCGTTGTTCGGGCAGTGCCACTTGCAGCACGATCGGTGTCAAACGCGGCTCCCACGTCAATTCAACTTCGAGCTTCAGCGAGTGGTTTTGCGGATTGCGCAAATCGCGTCTGGCGTGAACCGCCACCCCTTCGAATCGAAACAGACCGCTGTACGTGCCGCGATCCGCGCGATCCCGCTCCGTTTCGTTGCGCCCGATGATGGCCACTACACCCTCGCGTCCACTGAAGTTGTAGACGGTCATCTTCGCCTGATCCAAGAGCTGATCCAGCGCGATCCAGAAAGGCGTCTCGTCAAAATCGGCCGTAATATTCGGATCCGTGCGTTGCTGACCGAACTGACCGCGAAAGTCCATGACCTTGTTGCCAGTCTGTTTCTCCAATTCCGCCAGTGCCTCGGACAGTGGCATTTCCCCCTCAAGCGTGAACGTGGAAGCCTCGGCCGCCGCTTCGGCCGCGGCGGTTTCCAGGGCCTTGCGCACCCGGTCCAAACGCACCTTCACTTCTGCCGACGTATTTCGTGTGACCGGAGGTAAGAGCTTCAACACATCCGGCCCAAGTTCGACCAGTGCTTTTTCAGCCGCTTGTCGATTCTCGAGCGAGTCGTCGTCAAGTTGCCTCACCAGTCGCCGAACTTCGAGTTGGAGTTCCGCGCCCGCGTCATCCGCCTGCCCCAAAATGGAACAACCTATCAACAGAAAAGAGCCAATCACGATCATCTCCTTTCAACTGGTCTGCCAGACGCGTAGGTCAGGCTGTGCCTAACGGAATACGTTCTGCGTCATGCACAGCATGACCTACGGAGGACTAGATTCGCGGACAGACTTTCACTTCCCAAGTCCCGCTCGGCCAGCGGAATCTACTCTCGTATCCGCTGTGCCACCTTCATCAATCATAAGAAGTGGCGAGGAGATCGGAAAGTCACGAACATGCATGTGCCCGTGAAAAGGGTTTTTCCCGTCGCTCTTGCCCGCTATACTCATGAGGCCAATGGGAATGGCAGGAGACTCGTTCTGACTCGCCTTGGGGGGGAAATCAGGACGATCTCGCATCCTACTCTATCCTCTCTTTCATTCCAGCAGAGGGTTCATCGACGGCGAAACGTAAAGGAGGGCAGTGCGTGTCGAAAAGGCAATCTCGCGAACACTGGGGCTCTCGTATTGGCGTAATTTTGGCCGTAGCCGGCAGCGCCGTTGGTTTGGGCAACTTCTTACGGTTTCCAGGGCAAGCGGCACAAAACGGTGGCGGTGCCTTCCTGCTGCCGTATTTCATCTCGCTGCTGATCCTCGGTATCCCTCTCTGTTGGGCCGAATGGACCATGGGCCGGTACGGCGGCACGCGCGGCTTCAACTCGTCGCCCGGCATTTTCAGCGTTATCTGGCGAAACCGGTTGTCAAAGTACTTCGGCGGCGTAGCGCTGCTGATTCCGCTGATCATCTACATGTACTACGTCTTGATCGAATCCTGGTGCCTAGGTTATGCCATCAACTATGTCACTGGCGACTTGACGATCGGCACAGGTGGCCACGTTGACCAACTGGTGGCTCAGGCCCCGGACGAATATGTGAAAACGCTCGTCGAAACGAAGGGCATGACCGAGGAATTGGCTCGGCAAGAGGCCGCAAAACTGACCGAGCGTGAGACCGCGTCGATGGCCTTTGGAAGCTTCTTCGGAGAATTCGTTGGCAGCAACGCGGACGGGGCCATGCTGGAGGGGGGCAATCGAAAATGGCTTTGGGTGCTTTTGGGCACTTTTGCCTTCAACTTCATACTGATATATCGCGGCGTTAGCAAAGGCATCGAAACATTCTGCCGTTTTGCGATGCCCACTTTAGTGCTACTTGCCTTTATCGTGCTGATCCGCGTCCTGACACTGGGTACGCCTGACCCGTCGAATCCCGATCAGTCCGTACTTGGCGGCCTGAATTTCATGTGGGAGCCTAAACCGGGAAAGCTGCTGGATCCGGAGACCTGGCTTGCCGCTTCCGGTCAGATCTTCTTCAGCCTCTCCGTTGGTTTCGGCATTATCATCAACTATGCCAGCTACCTTCGCAGGAACGACGACGTCGTCCTCAGTGGCCTGACCTCGAGCAGCATGAACGAGTTCTTTGAAGTCTGCCTTGGCGGTCTCATCACATTGCCGGCAGCCTTCATCTTTCTGGGAGTGGCCGCCGGCGAGCAGGGCACATTCGACCTGGGGTTTGTCGCGCTGCCCAACGTATTTGCCCTTATGCCGGGAGGGCAATTCTTCGGCTTCCTCTGGTTCTTCATGCTCTTCGTTGCGGCGGTGACAAGCAGTGTATCGATGCTGCAACCGGTCATCGCGTTTTTGGAGGAAGGGTTCGGCCTAAAGCGGCACGCATCCGCAGCGGTCCTGGGCCTGATTGCGGCTTTGGGCTGCGGATTCGTACTCTACTTCTCGGGGAAACTAACGGCCCTTGACACATTCGACTTTTGGGTCGGTAGCGTGTTGATTTTCGTGCTGGCGACCATCCAGGCACTTCTGTATGGGTGGGCCTTCGGAATCGAGAAGGGCGATAAGTGGATGCACCAGGGGGCTCACATTCGAGTGCCCAAGTTCGTGCAACTGATGCTGAAATACGTTGTGCCAGTATACCTGCTTGCGATCTTCTCCGCGTTCTGCTGGGAGAAACTTCCGGACAAACAGGAACTCGCTTTCGAAAGCAGCCTCACGCATGTCGACACCTTGAAGAGCGGCCGGTTGCCCGATGCGTTGCGAAGCGAGTTCGCTGCGAAAGACCTGGCGCTGCCTAAAACGTTCGCTGTCGTTGCGGAGACGCCTAACGGCCCGTGGACGCTTCAAGAAGATGCTGAGACCCCCTTGTTTGTGCTTCATCGCGGACTTGATGCTGAAACCGAAACCAATGATGTTCTAGCGATCAAGGAATACAAATTCGGGTACGTTGCAACCATCGCGCGAGACCGTGTGGCCCTTTCTTCGGTGGCCTTCATCGTCACGGTCATGGTCTTTCTGCTCATTCTGGTCCATATTGCAGGTCGGCGTTGGGTGGCAGAAGGACGGTACGACGACATTTGACCTCATAGGCTGAATCGAGGATTCCATTATGACTATCAGCGCCGCAATCGTGATGATTCTGTCCGTTTCCTCCGTGGTGGCGTTGGTGTCTTTCTGCCTCTATCGAGTGCTGACGCTCCCGCCGGTCGAGGTCGAGGAACACTTGAAGGGGCCACTAGAGATAGATACTAAGGACACGATCGACGCGGACTGATCTTTCATCCCCAGGTCCACCATGCCATCTGTGGGCCTTGGCCTTCCTGACGCCAACGCCCTCGGAGAGCCGATTGGCAAGCGAATTTGCTTTAGCTCGCTGACTACCTGACGGGCGGTTTTCCCAGTAAGCGTCGCAGCAGGCCGATCTGGCCGGCGTGGAGCATCTCGTGATGGGCGCAAAAGAAGAGAGCGCCCATCTTCGTGTTGTAGACGGCGTAGGGTTCTTCGATTGTCTCGTTCAGATCCTGCTCTCTGCAATCCGCCAATTCCGTCATCGCTTGCCCGTGTACACGGTCGAAAACCGCACGTATATCCGCCTGGGACGGGTAGACCGAGGAATCCGAGTTGGGCGTCGAACCTCGGCTGAATTGCTTGCGGAACTTGCTGGACATCAGGTCGAGATCTTCTGGATGTCTGCCTCGAATGCGAAAAAGGCAGAGTCCATACTCGGCCATCGCCAAATGCCCGATCTGCCAGGCGATGTGAGTTGTCATCTCGGCGGGTCGCCGGAACCAGTCCTCGTCGCTCAACCCATCCAGCAAAGTCCACGTGTATTCGCGCGCTTCTTGGATCTGCTTGCAGGCGATTTCCAGGCGAGATTCGTTAGACATAGTAGTTGGCCCCGTTGTTTCCATGCGGTTCAAAGTCCATCATGAAGCATTGTACTCGCTCGGCAACTGGATAGAACAGAGCCATGACAGATTCGCTATTGAAGATATCCGGCGGTTGCGTCTACGACCCGATCAACGGCGTCCACGGCCAAGTGAAAGACATCTGGATCCAGGACGGGAAGATCGTCGAATCGCCCGGTGATCCCAACGTGAAACCGACACGCACGCTGGACGCGACCGGTTTGGTCGTCATGCCAGGCGGCATCGATATGCACTGCCACATTGCCGGCCCGAAGGTCAATGTGGCACGCAAGATGCGTCCCGAGGAAAAACGCCGCGGCGAGGTCGTTCGACGCACGGCGACTACGCACAGCGGGACAATGGGCAGTGTGCCAAGCACCTTTGCCACCGGCTACAAGTACATTGGGTTAGGGTACACCACGGCATTCGATGCCGCTGTGCCGCCGCTCGCGGCTCGCCACGCGCACGAGGAATTGGATGACACGCCCTGCATCGACAAGGGCTTCTACGTTCTGATGGGCAACAACCACTACGTGATGAAGGCCATCAAGGACGGCGAACCGGAACGATTGAAAGGCTTTGTCGCATGGCTACTGGGTGCCGCTAAGGGATTCGCGGTCAAGTTGGTGAATCCCGGTGGTGTCGAGGTATGGAAGCACCACGCGGGCGGCAACGTCAGCGGCGTTGACGACGTGGTGGATCACTACGAGGTAACGCCTCGCGATATCATCCGCCAAGTAGCCCAAGCGGCCGACGAATTGAAACTGCCACATTCGGTCCACATCCATCCGAACAACCTTGGCATGCCGGGCAACTGGGAAACGACCTTGGAAACGATGAAATCGTTGGAAGGCCACCGAGGTCACATGACCCACATTCAGTTTCACAGTTACGGCGGAGGTGAAGGAGACGAGACCACCTTCAACTCGAAGGTTCAGCCGTTGGCCGACTACGTCAACTCGCACAAGAACGTGACCGTCGATGTGGGACAGGTTCTGTTCGGCGAGACCACCAGCATGACCGGCGATGGACCATTGGGCTACTTCTTGCACAACGTCTACGGCACGAAGTGGTTCAGCGCTGATACGGAGCTGGAAGCCGGTTGTGGCATTGCACCAATCAAGTATCGCAACAAGAGCCTCGTACACGCGTGGCAGTGGGCGATTGGCCTGGAATGGTATCTGCTGGTTCAAGATCCTTGGCGAGTGGTCATGAGCACCGATCACCCGAACGGCGGCTCGTTCCTTGCCTATCCGCAGATCATCCGGCTGTTGATGGACAGCACCTATCGCAAGGACGTGCTGAAGACAGTACATCCGAACGTACTCAAGGGCTCGGTGCTGGCCGACTTGGATCGCGAATACACGCTGAACGAAATCGCAATCATCACGCGTGCCGGACCGGCAAGGCTACTGGGCCTGAGCAACAAAGGCCACCTGGGGCCCAGTGCCGACGCCGATGTGACGATCTACTCGCCGCACGACAACCGGGAAACGATGTTCGAGTTGCCACGGTACGTGATCAAGTCTGGAAAGGTGTTGGTCGATGATTGCGAGCTTCGGGAAACTCTAATTGGCAAAACACTGCATGTGGCCCCGGAGTACGATCCTTCGATCGAAGGCGACATTAGCGATTGGTTCGAGCAGTACTACTCCGTCCGCTTTCGAAACTACCCGGTATCAGACGATTATTTGGGCGGTGCTGAACAAATAACGTGACTTGTGAGCCAAAATCTTGCAAACCGTACGGGGGGTGCACTTCCGAAACTGTGGGTAGACGATACACTAGTACACTGCGGCGGAGATTCCGCTCCGAGAGTCGTCTGGACTTTCCGTTCCGACCTTTTCGAGCGACGGCTGGAAGGTTCCTTGCCTTCTGCCGGCACCTGACCTCCGCTGTTTGGTGCCGATGAGCCAAGGGCTCTGGTGCGGAACGCAAGGCGAGGCATTTATAATCTGATTTGGTCCCTTTCCCGTATTCCCTGCGGAAGCGGTTTATGCCCACCGTACTTGTAGTTGATGAATCCCATGACGATCAGCGTCTTGTCGCGGGGGCGTTAGAGGGTACGCCTGAACTGCAGCTCGAGTTCGCTGGCAACGGCCGCGAGGCTCTTGAGCGAGTTGACGCAGCCCCCCCAGATTTAGTCGTGACGGATCTCGTCATGCCGGAAATGAACGGCGTGGAGTTCTTGGCGCGTTTCAAGCGTCAGTATCCGTCAGTACCCGTGGTCTTGATGACATCCATCGACAACGAGGAACTGGCCGAGCAGGCCATCGAGTGGGGCGCGCTCGCCTATATTCCGAAGGACTCCCTCGACAAGGTCTTGCCGGGAATTGTCCACGAGGTGTTGAATTTGGCCCAGGAGAAACGCGAGGTCACTCGCCTTCTGGATAGCATCGCCGAATCGGAAACCTCATTCGTGATCGAGGATAACGATACCGCGCTGATTCCACCTTTGCTGGAATACGCGGGCAGATCCCTCTGCAACTCGGGAGTTTGCGATGAAGGCGCCGAAGACCTGATTTGCCTCGCCCTTGAAGAGGCGTTGCGAAACGCCGTGCATCACGGAAACTTGGAATTGAGTTCCGAGTTGCGCGACGTGTTCGACGAGGATATCTACAACAAGGCGATCGACGATCGTCGCATACTGTCGCCCTACTGCGATCGCAAAGTGTACGTCAAAGTCAAGGTCTCGCCTGACGGGGTGACGTTTGTCGTACGCGACGACGGCGATGGATTTGACCCGTCGAAAGTTCCCGATCCCACGTCGGAAGAGGGACTGGAGGCGGTTAGTGGTCGCGGGATCCTGCTGATGCACTCGTTGATGGACAAGGTAACGTTCAACGAGAAAGGCAACGAAGTGACGCTTGTCAAGCAGCGTCCGGAGGAGTAGCTCAGAGCCAGCGCAGCGGATCGCTCTCCTCGCGACTGGCCCATACCGTCAACTGGCCAAAGTGGCCCCCCAGTTCTTCCGCGAGCAGTTCCACAGCGAATCGTTCGCTTGCGTAGTGCCCGGGCAGCAGCAGAGCAATGTCGCTGGCCGCCGCCGCAAGACACGTGTGGAAACTGGTTTCGCCAGTTACCAATACGTCACAATTCGCCTGGCAGGCTGGCTCCAGGAACTCGCCTGCCGCGCCGCAAGCTACGGCGATGCGTTTCACACGGCGGTCGGATTCTCCGACCAGGTGCAGTCCGTCCACCTTCAGAAAAGTTTTTAGCCTATCTGCCATTTCCTCCAGCGAAGCGTCTTCGGCCAACACGCCGCTACGCCCGGCACCTAGGCCTTCGGAATCTTGTTCATTGGCGATCAACGGGGCGATGTCCACCAATCCCAGACCCTCGGCCAATCGCTGATTGATACCAGACGCCGCCGAGTCGAAAGCGGTGTGCGGGCTGTAGACGGCGACACCTGCGCCGATCAATTGCAGCAGCATACGGCTGGGCGTCTGGTCGGTCGTCAGCCTCTTCAATGGGCGAAACGGCAACGGATGATGCGTCACGATCAGTTCCGCACCTTCGCGAACAGCTTCGTCCGCGCTGGCCGGCGTAACGGTCAGGCAGGTCATGACTCGGCCGACCTCCTTCTTCGGATCACCGACCAACAGCCCCACGTTGTCCCACTCCTCTGCAAGATGCGGAGGGGCAAACTCCCCCAGGAAATCGCAAATCGCCTGCAATTCGATCATGGCAACGGCTAACCCACCTTTGAACTGATCACGAACGTTCGGTAACCTAGATGCCTCATCGTACCGTTATGGTCTTGTGGCCACAATCGAGAAGGACGTCAATGCTAAGAATCAGAATTGGAATCCAACTGGCAAGCCTTCGCCTGCCGTTGAAGCAAGCTATCAAACAGGCCGCCGAGTTGGGCGCCGAAGCGGTGGAAATCGACGCGCGGGGCGAAATCAGGCCACGCGAGATGTCACAGACAGGCATAAGGCACTTGCGCAAGATGCTTGGAGACTACAGCCTTCACGTGTGCGCCGTCGGGTTCCAGACTCGCCACGGCTACAACGTTCACGACAACTTGGACCGGCGAGTCACGGCGACTAAAGAGGCCATGGATCTCGCGTACAAGCTGGGGTGCGGGATCGTCGTCAATCACGTCGGACAAGTCCCCAGCAAGCGAGAGGGCCCCGCTTGGGAATTGCTGCTAGAGACGCTCGCAGACATTGGCGCACATGGGCAACGCGTCGGAGCAACATTGGGGGCTCGAACTGGTGCCGAAAGTGGCGAAGATCTAGCGGAGTTGATCGCCGCTTTGCCACAAGGCGCGCTCGGTGTGGACCTTGACCCAGGCAGACTGATCGTCAACGACCACTCCGCCAAGGATGCTGCAACCTCGCTCGGCGGGAACGTGCTGCACGTTCATGCAACAGACGGCGTACGAGATTTGGCGCAAGGTCGAGGCACGCAGACGCTGCCGGGACAAGGTGCCGTTGACTATCCGGAATTACTTGGGATTCTTGAAGAACAGGGCTATCGGGGACACTTCACGATAGAACGACAATTGTCAGACAGGCCTCTTTTGGAGATTCGACAGGTTGTAGAATACCTGCGGAGCTTTTAACCGTCAGTTTCGTCGGTGA